>JAHKKJ010000851.1 GCA_020027655.1 Deltaproteobacteria bacterium
TGTGGCCGTAACTTATCCGCAAGGCGCTTAATGACTGATCGCAAATTGTCAGCTCTCTGCCGGGCAACGGCCGTCGTTCCCTCGAAAGTAAATGTCGCCGAGGGGCATTTCGCTATATGCTCGTCGAGCCTGTCAAAGATCTGCTTGACGCTTTCGTCATCGGCGTTGTTAATCGTCTCGTTACAGTCGCTACAGTGGAAAATCAGCATTTTGAACCAGGGGGTACCGGTGCCGGAGAGAGCGCCGGAGTTGGGAGCGGTGATAGATTAATATGATTTCTGAACCGACGGGCATGGCACATCACCATAAGAACAAAACACGCAGCAATACCCCTGTTTGGCTTTCATTATTTCGTGGCACGACTTGCAGTCGTAGGAAAACTGGCAGTAATCCAATGGCATGATGACCTGTTCCGTATGGCCACAGTTTGGACATTTTAAAGTGCTCTTAAGTTGCATGTTAATTCCCTAAGCGCGTCTCTATCGTACTGCGAGAACAAAAAGCAAAGGCGGCCCCATCACTGCTTCCGACTCTGTTTTTCCAGGCGCTTTGTTTCTGCCATAACTTCATTTATGCGCTTCTGGCAGTCGCTCGTTAGCTCATCGACCTGCTTAGAGAGTTGCTCAATCTCCTCTGGCGTGCTGGCCCGAGCAATCCGCTCAGTTATTTCGTCGCGACGTTTATTAAAGGCATCAACAACGTGAGATATTTCCGGGAAAGCCCCCTCGAGAATGGCCAAAAATAGGTCCGTCATTCGTCTCACGATTGGGCTGAGTTTATTGATCGCTTCCAGGTCCTTCCGTTCAGTGATGAGCCATTGTAGATATTGGATCAGCTCATCATTCGCGTGAGAGAGTTCGTTGAACGTTTCGAAATCGACAGAGTAAATACGCGTTTCGTCCATCGCTATTCCCTCCTCATCCGCAGATTAGGGGTAACGGTCCCACGCATAACGCCACTCGTCCCACATTGTCAGGACGGCTTCCGCGAGGTCTTTTTTTTGAGTTTCGTTGCCGGTATCCCAGCGGACCTGCAAAGTGTCGCGAAGCGCGTCGCCTGTTAATCTTGGCCTTGAAAAGGACTCAAAGTAACGTTTTCTGTAGGCTTCCCTGAACAATTTGAAGATATCGTTCTTGTAGGGGTCTTGGTGTATCGACCCAAACCCACCCTGAAGATGAAGATCTAAAAGGTCGATCAAGCGCGTGATAATCTCTTCTTGTGTCATCGCAACCTCCTAAAAAACGGTTTCAATGATTGAGCCGGGTGTGTGTGCCTAAGGGCCGACCTAAATCAGTCGTCTCTTCATTGCGACAATACGCCCTCTCAGTGCTTCGAGTTCGGCTTTAACTTCCTCGTCATGAGTTTTCGCGAACTCACGGGCTAATTCATCCATACGTTTTCGAGTTCTTCGGCGATCATGTGGGTGGCGCAGTATGTTCCCATCCGGTGGTAATGACAAGGGGCCGAGCGTGAACCCGGCGACGCCCCTTGCTCTTCCCTGGTTTTCTCGCTATTTTCGCGCCCGCTGGCTAAGGTCTACATCGCAAGTTTTCGCACCCAACACGACCGGCGACCGTCGAAGTTTATAGTCCTGGCAGACAGTATGAAATCAGCCATCAAAATGGCTTGGGACCATGGAGGGGCGGACTTTCAATCACGCTTCGACAAATCCACCGCGCAAGCTGCGGAGATGAAAGAAGGGGCGCTACGCGTTCTCTGATAGCAGGAGCACTATGACCGTCTTAGAAGCCCTTGCGACCCTCGAATCCGCCACACTGGAATGTAAGCAAAGAGACATCGACACGCCGGAGGTTCGTGAAGCCTTGACCCTTTTGGAGCCACACATTCAACCGGAATGGTTGATTCCGCAGTTCCGCTATCATGTTCAACGTTATGGACAACAACACTGGTGGGAACTGGAGGCTCAGCAACAAGTGCTTTGCGCGATCTTCCCCCGCATTCGAGAATCGGTTAAAGAGCTTATTGGAAAGCAAATGGCCGCCTTGGCGCGGAACTTCGCCGCGACTCACAACATGAAAGTGAAGGACGAAATCAACCTTCTTGCTAAGGAATATGGCAAGCTCGGTGAGCCGTGGGTGTTCGTGGCAAGTTGAAAGACGGGTTAACGCTCGGCCCCTGTGGCAGACGCGAGTAGGTTTCTTTCATGATTGTCCGTTTTTAGACAGAAACTCAGTGCCGAATCACGATAGAATTTGAGAGAGAAGGGCGAGGACGGGTTTTTATGGAAGAACAATACAAAGGGCACGTTATCCGAGTCACAACAAAAAAGGATAACAGCGCATTTCCGTGGAAACCATTTCTAAAGTACCGCGTTAACTTTCTGACTGCTTCTCCATCTTCTCTAGCTCGCGGCTCAATTGGTAAATCTCCTCTGGAATTTCCGGGTTCATCCATTGTTTTTGGCGGCGTTACGAGAAACCCAGGGGGGAAGCGCTTGGCTTCCCCCCTTCTTGCTGTTTGACGGTTTTGCGATGAATCAGTTCAGGCTTATAGCGATCTGTCTTGGCTTGGCCTCATC
>JAHKKJ010000852.1 GCA_020027655.1 Deltaproteobacteria bacterium
TCTTCTGCTTCACCGATTCGTAGGTGACGTGATCGACCTCGCACCAGCGTTTATCCCCGCCGACCAAATCCGCTTCGACGGCGATGGCGGCGGCCCGCTGCGGCGGAATCAAATTAATGACGTCATATTTTACTTTATCGCCGGGTTCGGTCGTGACTTCCTTCGCGCCAACGTCAATTTTTTCGACTTTTTGCGACGGCCGATAATCTAGATTCGGATAGTCTTTGAACACGGCTTTGAATAGACCGGTTTTGGAGACGATATCCTTATTGGCATCCAGGACGATCAGCTTTGATTTAGGTTTCTTAGTTTGCAGATACCAGGCGATCAGGCTGGCGCGTTCGTAGGGGCCGGGCGGGCAGCGATAGGCCACCGGAGGCACCGTCATTACCACTACGCCGCCGTCCTTCATCGACTGCAGCTGCTTGGCGAGTTGAATGGTCTGCGGTCCGGCCTTCCAGGCGTGGAGCACGCTGTCTTTGGCTTGAGCCAGGCCTTCGACCTGGTCCCATTGGAAATCGATGCCCGGCGAGACCACGAGGCGGTCATATTCCAGATAATCTTTACCGACCCTGACGCGCTTTTTGTCCGCGTCGATTGCGGTGGCGGCTTCATGGCGGATTCTGACGCCGTGCTTTCTCAGCCCGTTGTAATTCATCGTCAGATTCTGAAGCGATTCGACGCCGCTCAGGACCAGGTTGCTGAAGGGGCAGGAGATAAATTCTTTGTTGGGTTCGAGAAGAGTTACATCGATGGATGAGTCGCTAAGGCGAATGTATTTGGCGGCTGTTGCGCCGCCCCAACCGCCGCCGATCACCACCACGCGGCGCTTTGCTTCGGCGGCAAAACTGGTTACACCGCTGGTTCCCAACAGCGCTACGCCCATCCCGGACGCCTTCAGAAATTCTCGCCGCGTCAATGTCTTCATGATAGTTTCCTCGTCGATTTGTTATTGTGGATTGGTAATTCAAGTGTCTCGTAGATACCGAAAGGTCCTAATAGTGTCAAGCTGATTCATTGTATTGTGCGTTGACCATCCATGCATCTTGCATCAAAACAGGAAGAACCGGTCAAGACCAAGTCTTCGTCATACTTCTTGTCGGCAACCCAGCAGGTTGATTGAATCTGCTGGATTTATTAAATTCGAGTCAGGTCGGGTTGCTTATGGCCATTATGGAACCTGTCAAGACGACGCCGGTAGTTCGTAGACGGGGGTTTTTGCGCGTCGTCGTGGGCTTTGTTGGGGTTATCGTCTCCGCCAGTAATGTCTTGTTCAAGACGTATGCGTGGGGGCAGGGCGGATCGTCTGGCTTGCCGCTGCCCGACGAGCCGGTGGAAGCGACACTCAAGCGGCTCTTTGGCAATCGGCCGCTCAGTCCCGGAGAAGGTAAACTCAAGCTGGAACTGCCGTTGATCGCCGAAGACGGCGGCAATGTCGCCGTCACGGTAGAGTCGAACTTGCCTGTTAGCGGGGCCGCGCACGTGAACCATATCTATATTATCTCGGATAAAAACCGGCGCCCGATGATCGCCAAGTTTTCTTTCACACCGGAGTCAGGCAGGGCGCTCATTTCCACGAGCATTCGGCTGGCCACCACTACCGACGTCCGGGCAGTGGCGGAGATGAGTGATGGAACGCTTTATGCGGTGAGCAGGCATGTCAGAGTGACGATCAGTGGTTGTGACTTGCCGCCGCAAAGTTAAAGAAAAGAATGGTTCCAAACGTTCCAGACGTTCCAATCGTTCAAGTCGTTTTCGTAATGTAGCAGAAAGAGGACATGGCAGAAGTCGGTAGAGTTAGTATTCGTCTTCCGTCGAACATCAAGCAAGGGGACGTGATTCGCGTCCGCAGCCTGGTGATCCATCCCATGGAGCTGGTGCAGAGGGACAAGCAAGGCAATCTCATCCAGAAGAGCTACAACTTCATCCACGCGATGCTGGTGAGCTACAACGGTAAAGAGGTGATGCGCGTGGAGACGACTCAGGCGGTGAGTCAAAATCCCATCTTTACATTTCCGCTCAAGGTCGAGCGACCGGGAAAACTCACGGTCACTTTTTCTGATACGACGGGAAAGACTTACGAGGGGAACGCGGAGATTAAGTTTTCCTAGCAGCCCGCAGACAGAGGTTTTAGCAATCTGTTAGAGGGTTGGGTCTTCGCTGATCAATTTCGATTATGGCCCCCGCTCGCACGAAGCCTACTACGTTTCTTGGTGAACAATACGCGAAGGTTTTTGGCCGCCCATGGGCAATCGTTCCGTCGGCGTTAGTCATCGGATCGCTGAATGTTTTTCTTTTCAATATCAGTTAAAAAACCCCTGATGTCAACCGTGTTCGGCACATACCATTCCTGCATTTCAAATTTTTGCCGCAAGTCTTTTTTCTTAAAGCAATAACCATGACGGGCAAAGATCTCGTTGCGCATAAACTCCAGCTCAGATTTACTGTAGTTTTCCACGTCTTTTGATTTTAAGAGACGTTGAGATGCTTCAGGCTTTCTTCGACCGCCGCTTTTCGAGCAAGGCGGCAAGCTTCTCCA
>JAHKKJ010000853.1 GCA_020027655.1 Deltaproteobacteria bacterium
ACCTCCATCGATTTGCGCCAAGCGCTCGATCAGATCGACGACGCGGTGGGCGTAGCCCCAGCCGTTGTCGTACCACGCGATAGTCTTCACCATGTGCTCTCCGATCATGGTCGTCGCCAGACTGTCGTAGGTGCTCGAGTAGGGGCTCATCTTGACATCGCTCGAGACGATCGGGTCCTGCGCGTACTCAACGTATTTCGGGAATTTGGCGGCGATGCCGGTGCGCACGACTTCATTCACCGCCGCCTTGGTAATGGGCGCTCGGGTGAACATGGTCATGTCCACCAGCGAGCCGTTGGGTACCGGCACGTTCAACGCCAGGCCGGTGATCTTGCCCTTGAGATGCGGCATCATTTGCTCGAGCACCCGCGCCGCATTGGTATCGGTGGGGATGATGTTCTCCGAGGCGGCGCGCGAGCGGCGCAGATCTCCCGCCGGCACATCCGCCAGCCGCTGATCGTTTGTGTAAGCGTGCACCGTGGTGAAGAACATGCGCTCGATGCCGAACGCGTCATCGATGATGGAGATGATCGGCGCGGCGCAGTGGGCGGTGACCGAGCCATTGGAGATAATGCGATGCTCGGCCTTGAGCTGTTTGTCGTTGACGCCCATCACCACGGTGATGTCAGGATCATCGACCGGCGGCACGCACAGGATGACGCGTTTAGCACCGGCGTCGAGGTGCTTTTTAAGCTCGGAGCGGCTGCGGTAGCGCGCCGTCGCCTCGACCACCACGTCGACACCCAACTCGCCCCACTTGACGTCGCCGGGTTCGCGGCCGGAGAGCATCTTCACCTGCCGGCCATAGGTGTACAGCGCGCCTTCGCTGACCGATACCGCGTCGGGAAAGCGCCCCATGATAGTGTCGTACTTAAGCAAGTACTCCAGGTTCTTGTGATCGGCGATATCGCTCACCGCCGTTACTTGGATGTCGTCCCGCTTGTACAGGATGCGGAACAAGTTGCGGCCGATGCGGCCGAAGCCCATCAAACCCACCTTTGTAGTCATTAGCTCCTCTGCTTTTTTTGGCCCGTTCGGGTCCCGGTATATTCTCCGAACTGACTGCCCGGTCTTAGCCGATCAAGAGATTAGTGCCGTCACCAAGTTTCTAGATGATCGCGGGCTTGTAGGGGTGATAAGATTTTTCAGGTCAGACCGGCGCCGGACAGAGCAGGCTGGACCCGGATCAACTTTCTCAAATACAAATTACCCGACAATGTGCCGTACGTCAATTCTTCTCTAACTCGACCCTATTTTGAAACAAAAAAGGCGAAAGCTCAAAGAGAAAGATCGATTGGATTAGCTCCGAAGCCGACAAAGAGACGTTCAGTCGTATTGAGATTTTGGCGTGAAGAAAAAGATCTCGGATTGCACAAACAAGGATTGTTAATGTTTGTTATGTCAGACTCCAATCCGCCCGTAGAAACTGAGCCACAGAGGAATCACGCGGTCGCACCGCCGCGCATAACGAGCACAGGATCGCCTGAATGGCGCACCACTTTCTCAGTAACGCTGCCGAGCACCCAACGCTTCACCCCCGACCTACCATGTGTGCACATCGTAATCAGCGCATTAGGACTTTTACGCGCATAGTCTATTATTTCATTCGGACCCGGGCCTTCGATTAAGACCGACGATACTGTCTGGACTTCCTCAGCCTTGATCGCTTCGATCCTCTTATCGAGATAATCTTGCGCCTGTTCTTTGGCACGGTTTTTAAGTTCCTCGTAGTTCGGAAGGTAATTCTCCCTTCCATAGTAAGCCGACGCCGGCAACTCATAAGCTCTGAACAGAACCATTCCGACATTCAACAACCGGGCGAATTTCACTGCGGTCGGCAGGACGGACTCCGCCAGTTCGGAACCGTCGAGTGGAACAATGATAGATTTAAGAACTGCTTCCCCTTCGGTGGGCGCTTCTTCGTTTGCTCTTACTAAAAGCAACGGGTTAGTTGTAGCACGCAAGACTTTCTCCGCAATGCTCCCTAATAGCCAGCGGCTCATCCCCGATCGCCCGTGCGTGGCCATGGCGATGAGTGTGGTCTTGTCCGCCGCAGCTTTCTCGATAATCACGTCTTCAGGCCTGCCCCTTTCAACTGTGCATCTGACGTTGACATCAGAAAAACTGCTTGCAATCTTTTTCAGGTATTGCTCGCTGCTGCGTTCGCCTTCAGTGACGACCGTGTCTAGGTGACGAGCTTTCTCGGCGGCAACCTGGCTCGCCATCCCGGCAATATCGAGGACTTCCATGAGCTCCACAGGAATCTGGAGAGTCCTTGCCAAGATGCGCCCATAGGGCAAAACATTTTCTGCCGTTTTCGAACCATCCAGCGGTATCAGCATCCGAGTGTACATCTTCCCCTCCTCGTGAGTTGTTCCCGCCAAGAACTCTCCCGCGCGTCAATCGATTTTGACTTTGACTTGCTTCGCCATCGCTTCTTCGGTCTTGAGTAATCTTACCTCCAAGATACCGTTTTTGAAACTTACTTTGACCTTCTCACTATGAGCCTCCTTAGGCAAATCAAGCGTTCTCATAAAA
>JAHKKJ010000239.1 GCA_020027655.1 Deltaproteobacteria bacterium
GAAACCGCCGCGTTTCAGGGCATCACACCGGAACAGTTCAAGGCGCAAGCCATTGCCGGTGTGCCCATCAAGCGATTTTTAGAGGCCAATGAAATCGCCAAGCTGGTTTGTTATCTTGCCTCGGATCAAGCCAAGGGCATCACCGGCCAGGCGATGAATATCTGCGGCGGCCAGACCATGGTCTAAGAAAATATTCATCCAGCCGCCAGGTATCGGCAGGGCAACAACTCCGGCTTCTTCAGTAAGTTGCGCCATTTTCCGCTATACCGCGGAGCCTTGAACCAAACCAAGACTTTTTTCTTTTAAGCTGATAACAAGAAGTTGTGAAAATCCAAACGATTCAAGTTCGCAATCCAGCGACATTAGAAAAGATCACGGAACTACCTGTCGCGTCACCCGCGGAGGTAGCCGAGGCCGTCGAGCGAGCGCGCAAAGCCCAAGCGATTTGGCGGACCAGGAATTTTGCTGAGCGGGCCGAGTTCCTCTACCGATTTCGCGATCTACTTATCGACGAACAAGAACGACTCGCCGACATTCTAACCTCCGAGAGCGGGAAACCGCGGTCGGAGGTATACGGCAACGAGTTATTTTACCTGTGCGACGTCATCGGCTTTTGGGCAAAAAACGCCGCCAAGTTTCTCGCAGCAGAAAAGATTCGACCGCACTTGCTCATGTTTAAAACTAAGAAAGTGATCTCGGCACACCATCCGTTGGGCGTCATCGGGATCATTAGCCCGTGGAATTTTCCTCTAGTGCTCACCGCTGGTGACGCGATGCCGGCACTCATGGCGGGGAACGCAGTGGTCATTAAACCATCTGAACTGACTCCTCTCACCGCTCTGTTCGCTGCCGAGCTAGCTCAAAGAGCCGGACTCCCGGAAGGCCTACTGCAAGTCGTGATCGGTGCGGCGGAGACCGGTGAGGCGTTGATCGATCACGTCGACATGATTGCCTTTACCGGCAGCGTAGAGGTCGGGAAGCAGGTAATGCGCCGGGCCGCCGACCGGCTTATCCCGGTGTCCCTCGAACTTGGCGGCAAGGACCCTTTGATCGTTTTGAAGGACGCCGATTTGGAACGAGCAACCAACGCCTGCGTCTGGGGATCCCTGATGAATTCCGGTCAAGTATGCACGTCCATTGAAAGGATCTATGTAGAGGAGCCGGTTTATCAGACCTTTGTCGATAAGGTCGTACAGAAGGTGCGGTCGTTGCGGCAAGGACCCAGCAACGAAGAGGTCGAGCTTGGGAGCATGACATCAGAGGAGCAATTCCAAAAAGTCTCGAGGCAGGTCAGTGAGGCCATTGCCCAAGGGGCCAAGGCTCTCACTGGCGGGCGTGCGAATCCGAACTTCTCAGGGCTCTATTATGAGCCCACCGTGCTCGTCGATGTGAATCACGACATGACCGTCATCCGGGAAGAGACCTTTGGTCCTGTCCTGCCGATCATAAAGGTGCGCGATGCAGAAGAAGCCCTGCGTCTGGCAAACGACTCTCGCTACGGGTTAGATGCTTGCGTATTCACGCGGGACAAGGAGAAAGCAAGCCAGATGGCCGAAAAGCTTCTCGCCGGGACCGTCTGCATCAACGACGGTCTGGTGAACTATATTATTCCCGACACGCCCATGGGTGGCGTCAAAGACAGTGGCTTCAGTCGCCGACACGGCGCGGAAGGCATTCGCAAGTACTGCTATCAGAAATCCATCGTCATCGACCGTTTTGGAATGAAAAGTGATTTCCCTTGGTTCCCGGCCAGTGAGAAAAAGACAACGCAAATGCGGCGCCTGATTAGCTTGCTCTGGCGCTCCGGCTGGAAAAACAAATTCCGCTCGCCCGGTCGCTCCGCGAAAAACTGAATCGCTTGAACTCCATGAACGATTCGACTAAGTACAATTGATATTCTTGAGTCCACCAAAGGAGAATTTGCATGGCTAAAGATCTACCCGGTTTCATCGCCCAAGAGGGGGCAAAAAGAGAGGGCTCGGTCATCCGAGAGAAAAACTTCATCGACGCAAACAATTATGAGACCGTTGCCTATCTAAAACACCTCGATATCCGTAACGAACCCAAGATGGTCTTGTTCGAAAACGTTCCTGCATTAAACGGCAAGAAATCTGAGTTTTCGCTTTTTTACAATCCTTGGGTGACCCGGCAGTATGTCGCCGATTCCTTGGACATGGGAGACATTAAATCCAGCATGGACGTCAGCCTGGAAGTCGCTAGACGGGAATTGCAGCCTGGCTCGGTGGAAGTGATTCCACCGGAGAAGGCGCCGGTCAAACAAGTCGTCCTGACGGGCGACAAGGCCGACTTGAGAACTTTACCGATTCCCATGCATCAGAAAGACGATGCCGGAGCCTACCTGACCATGGCTTGCGCTATGAAGGGGTTGAACCGCGATTTCTACGATATCACGTTTACGAAAAATAAATTCTACGAACCGCGCCGTATGAGCTTCTCGGCACACAAGCATCATCATTTGGAAGCCATGACCTGCGAATATGAGGCCGCAAATAAGCGCGCCCCGGTGATCGTCATTTTGGGCCATCACCCGGCCTTTTATCTTTCCACATGCTGCATGACCCCGATGGGCAACAACGACTATTTAACCGCCTCCGCGTTTCTGAACGAACCCTTGCGGCTCACCCCTTCGACCACGTGGGGCGATAAGTTTCTCGTCCCTGCGGATGCCGAAGTGATCATTGAAGGTGAGATTCCTCCCCACGTCCGCGGTACCCAGAACCCCTTTGGTGAAATCCTCGGCTATTACCAAGTGGAAATGCAGGTGCCGGTCATTGAAGTCACGGCTATCACCTATCGACGGAACGGGATCGTTGAAGACTTCTGGCCGGGCCACATGGACCACTGGAACCTCGGGAGTATCCCCAAAGAAGGAAGCGTATATAACGTCATCAAGAAAAACATTCCCGGGATCAAAGCGATTCATCTTCCCCCTTCAGGGGCGGGACGCTGCATCGCCTACATCTCGATCAAAAAAGAGTTCGAAAACGAGCCCAACAAAGCCGGTATGCAGGCCTTCGTCGAAATGCCCAACCTCAAGCTCGCGGTCATCGTCGACGACGATGTCGACGTCTTCAACGAGCGGGAGGTCATGTGGGCGGTGGCGACACGAGTCCATTGGGACAAGGACATCGAAATTATTCGTGAAGTGCAGAGCTTTCGCGGCTGGCTGGGCGATTCCGTGGCGATCATCGACGCCACCATCCCGCTCAAGGGTGGCTGGCCCAAACGAAACGAGGTTCACCCGGAGGCATTCGATCGGGTGGCAAAGTTCTTTAAATAGCGGCAGGAACCACCATGGCTGACAAGATCAAATTTATTTACAAGACAACGTGAACAACCTGCCGGAAGGCAAGAAGTTTCTTGCAAGCGAGAAAAATCGATTTCGAAGAACGAGAATACGGCAAGAACCCGCTCACGGAGAAAGAGTTGCGGGATATCATCGGCGACGATCCGATCCAGCCTTTTTTGAATACCCGCACACCGCTTTATCGCGAAAAGAACATGAAGCAAAAACCGCCCTCTAAAGACGAGGCGATCAAGCTCATGCTCAAAGATCTGAACTTACTGAAGCGACCGGTGATTATCAAAGGCAAGAAAAAGCTCACGGGATTCAACGAAGCGGAACTGAAGCGGTTGCTCTAGTCTAGGTTTGTGATTTCTGCAATCCGCACGCAAAACAGCGCGGCTGTGCCACACTCAATCGGCTGTCTCCAATGAAGACCAAAGGCGAAATGGAAGCGGAAATCTGCCGAGCCATGGTGCAGTTTGAGATCGACTACATGGGCCGCGGCCCCAAGGAGGCCAGAACCCACATCATCGACGACATGGTTCTGGTTCGGCTCAAGGGCGTTTTGACTCCTGCGGAGCAACAGCTGACCAAGAGCCCCGACGGAGTAGAACTCATCAAAAAGATGCGCTCGACCTTGATAGAGAAAGCAAAGCCTCTTCTCTATCAGGTTGTCGGTGACATCACGGGCGCCAAAATCGTCAGCCTTCATACGGACATCAGCACCGTTCTGGGCGAACGGGTCATGGTTTTCGTTTTGGAAAGCGATCTGGAAAAACAAATTACCCGAAAAAAAGAGGCTTGACTTTACACATAGGAATTCTTATAAAAGCGACAGTCTGACGATATCCTGAACGGTTCAGGGAAAACCCCCTAACCAGTCGGGAAATGGGCCGACTTTAGAAACGGAAGTTTCAGGTCGGCTTTTTTATTATCTGAAGAATAGCTCGGTAGGCAAATTGGACAGTACCCCCGCTCAAGGGGGACTTGCTAAATGGCAGGCCAGCTTATCCCGGCAGGGAGAGGCTGGCCTTTTGGTTATTAAAGGAGGGTAAGACAATGGCTGACCAAAATATGGCGGCTCAAGAAGAAGTACTATTAGACGTAAGAGTGGCTGAGGCCTCAAACCTCTACAAATTTTATCTTAACCAGGAAAAGAAGATCCTTGGGACTTCTGCTGTCATTATATTTTTGACAGCTTGGGAGCTGGTCGGCAATACGCTTCAGCTCATCAACCCCATGTTTATGAGCGCGCCGTCGCTCGTATGGAAGGCCGGGGTGCAGCTATTTGCTTCGGGAGAGATCTGGAATGATCTCCGGGTTAGCGGCATCGAATTTGGCTGGGGATTTTTCCTGTCGGTTATCGTAGGAGTCCCCTTCGGCATCGGGTGTGGTTGGTATAAAAAGATGGCCTATATCTTTGATCCTTTTATTAACGCCATGAACGCCACACCGCGGGTCGCCCTTTTACCCCTGGTTATTATCTGGTTGGGAATTGGTATTCTCTCTAAAGTTGGCATTATTTTTCTAGGGGCAGTCTTTCCAATATTGATCAATGCGCGCGACGGGGTAAAAACTACGCCTTACAATCTCTTGATCGCGGCGCGGAGTTTCGGTGCCTCAGAGTGGATGATTTTCAAAAGCGTCGTGTTGCCTTCCACCGTGCCCTTCATCCTTACAGGCCTGCGGCTTGGAGTTGGCAGGGCGCTGATCGGCGTCATGGTCGGGGAGCTTTATGCCGCCACCGCCGGGATCGGTTTTATGATCACGGTCGCCGGCGCGACCTTCCAGACTGATAAGGTCTTTGTCGGAATCCTTGTTTTTGCCGCAACAGGGATGATCTGTATGGAGATCATAAGCAGGCTGGAGGCTCGGTTTGATAAATGGCGGGTCAAGGTAGGGGCGGCTGCGTAGTTTCTTTTAGATCGAGGGGTCGGGGCGTACGAATCTAAAGGCTATCAGGAGCCTTAAAAAGGAGAGAATCATGCATCCTCTTTTGGTGGTCGCCGTCCCGTTAGTGTTGGTGATCGCAGGCATGATATTGAACAATGTTGGACTTTCATTTGATCAACCTGAAAGTCCGCCGGAGCAAGATCCTGCTAAGAGATTGGCAGCCGAAAGGCAAGCTTACCGCACCTTCTTCGATCAACAGAGAACTCGATTTTTGAAAAGGCAGAAAAGGGTAGGTCAGTATGCTTGGTTGGTTCTACTGACATTTGTTGCGTCCTTCTGGTGGATGTATTTGGATACAGTGAATAAAACAACAGCCTCGAATCAAATTGCCGCGATTCAAACACTGCCCGCAGCGGAAAGGAAAAGCGGTGATCCTATCACAGTGCCCGCAGCGGAAGGAAAAGAGGTGATCCTATCTATGACTCGTCGCGACGGGACTAATGTAAAATACGTCATCAAATCGGAAAAAGCCGGCACATCGGGTGTCGGCGTGAAGGAAGGACTATCGAAAGAACCTGTCCCATCTTGGGAGGTATCCAGATTAGGAACGGCTTTGAGTATCGGCGATAGCGCATTACCTCTTGGTATCGCTCTGAAAATTTCGAACTAAGAAAATGGCAGATCAGGGGTGAGGTAAAGTGAAGGACTTGGAATTTCACTCTTGGAGGGGCTGCGTGGTCGCAAGACCCGCCCCCTCGATATTCACTTTTGATGGTCTGTTGTTATAGCGTGCGATCGGTTTGTAGATGACCCAAAGGGCTCGAGCTAAAGAGAAGCCAGTTGGGGCGTAAGCCGACCTGGGGTGCGAACACCAGGTCGGTTTTTTATTTATACAGTTCGGTAGGCCAGT
>JAHKKJ010000854.1 GCA_020027655.1 Deltaproteobacteria bacterium
ATGGTAGGCGCGGACGGTCTTGAACCGTCGACCTCTACCGTGTCAAGGTAGCGCTCTCCCCCTGAGCTACGCGCCTAACGTCCGGGGCCATGCTAATCTAGCCCAGGCGAGGTTGTCAAGAATAGCACAGGCGACGGCAGCACGACGAATCGTGCTGCCGTGGCGCTCTTTGGCGAGGCTTCCGCTCAGGCGGAGCCTTTACCTGACGGCGGACTTCAGGGCCTTCCCGGCGGAGAATTTCGGGACTCGAGCGGCGGGAATACGCAGGGATTCACCGGTTCTCGGATTGCGGCCGATCCGCGCTTTTCGCTTGGCAACCAGAAACGTGCCGAAGTTGACCAAGCTGACCCGCCTCCCTTTCTTGAGGGAAGCGGTTATGCTGTTGGTAAATGCCGACAGCGCATTACTTGCTGCAACTTTGGTAATACCCGCCGACGATGCCATCTTTGCGGTCAGCTCTTCTTTTGTCATAGCGTACTCCTTAAGTTAGAAAGTTGATGGATGAGATCCTACGGACTGTATGCCCGTTGGGACCAGAGACTTCCCAGCTCTTATGCTGGGTACAACATTCCTGCACGGTCAGGCTTTCTGAGTCTTTTCCCGTTTGACCGGGATGTGTAATTCAGTAATTTTTTTCCTCAGGGTATTGCGATTCATTCCCAATAAATGAGCAGCCTGAATCTGGTTCCCATTCGTTTCCTTGAGGGCCAGGCTGATGAGCGGTCGCTCGACCGCCCTGATCAACATCGGGTGCAGGTTCCGGGCAGAGCCGTTTTTCATGCCTTTCACGAAATCACCGAGCTTGAACTCGAGATAGTCCTCAAGGGAAAACTCGCGACCGCCTGAGCCGGCGGGCTGTCCGGCCCCGTTCCTGATCGCCTGCACGGTCCCGACCGTCTGCCGGAGCACCGAACGGGATCCAGCCAGGATGAAGGTGTGTGTCGGGTCAACCTCACGCTGCACCTCTGCCAGGTCTTTGACCGTGGATCGTTTGGTCTCGAGGATCACGCCGTCAAACGTGCGTTTAGCGACCGCTCGCTGAAGAGATCCGACATCCCTGGCGACCGTAATGGTGGCGGAAATGGAGGACTTCTTGAGGTCCTGCTCGAGTTGGGCTTGAAGATCAGGATCGCCGGTCAGCAGAAGGAGGCTAAAAGCGGATGACCGCATGTCCATGAACATTCCGCGGTGAAGAGAGGGCGGGATTATCTCGCTATGGTCAAACGATGTCAATCAGAAAAATCATTCTGATTGAATTTTTTTGTCGTGCAATGAAAATGCCAGCCGCGAGTGAACTGCGTCATTTGAGATGGCTCCTGGTTCTTGGTGGGCAACGCTTTCCGGCCGATGGGAAATTTTGTTCGCTGGTGTCGGTTATTCTATACAGGATAACGCAGCTATCCTTCCAGCGCTTCGGGGGACCATGCGCGTCAAGTTGTAGGGCCTATGCAAGGCCAATTTTCCCCGCATCAGTGGCCACCGTGTGGATCGGATCGAGATGTTCTTGGTTGATACTCAGGCCCCCCGCTCCGTCTGGTACCTCCGGTAGGGGGTAGCCGTGTGACTGCCACCAATGGTGTCGTTTCAGAAGATTTTGGAGGAAAGGCGCAAGTCAAGATGAAAGGGCGTGAGAAACTGTATGGGATTTCTCCCTGGACCCGTCATGAGAAAGCACTCTCGTTCTATCGACTCAAGCCCAGAACCTGGTATGTACAAAAACCGCTTGACACCTTCTTGCGCAAGGGTGTATACGTTAACACTAGAGATCTTAATTCCTATCGGAATACTAGGTAATGAAGGTTTCTCTCAAAGCTACATACGGGATTATGGCTGCCGTGGACTTGGCGTTGCACAACGGCACCTCGCCTGTCCGGGCCAAGTCTATTGCACACCGGCAGACGATCCCTGCTCGATTTCTTGAGCAGGTCCTCCACGCCATGAAAAATGCCGGATTAGTGGACAGCTTACGAGGCGCACAAGGGGGCTATTTGCTTAGCAAGCTCCCAGCAGAAGTTTCCCTGGCCGACATCGTAGAGGCGCTGGATGGCCCACTCTCGCCTTCCCCCGAGCGAGGGGCGGCTGCTCGCCGCACTCGGGGAATGACCAAGCCGGAATCGCTTCTGTCCAGCGTCTGGGAGCGGGTGACACAAGCGGAATTAGATGTGCTGAGCGCGGTCACTCTCAAGGAATTGGCGGAACGCCACCAAGAGATCGAGCAACAGCGGACGTTGATGTATCACATCTGAGATCTAAACAAGATTTGGACAAAGAGGCTTGACATGACCCCTTTCAGGACGATTCACCCGGTCGAGATCCAGACTGAACCTATTCCGCCGGAGATCCTGGAGGAAATCGAGGCCTTTGAAGGCGAAGTGCAACGCTTGAATGCCGGGGAGGTCTCCAGCGATATCTTTAAACCGTTTCGCCTTCAGCATGGGATCTACGGTCAGCGCCAGCCTGGGGTGCAGATGGTCCGGATCAAGATTCCCTTTGGAGGGTTGACAGCGAATCAGTTGCGGCGCATCGCAGAGCTGGC
>JAHKKJ010000240.1 GCA_020027655.1 Deltaproteobacteria bacterium
CACATGAAACAGGCGGGCGCATCTTCAGTGATGATGCTCATGGCCTGTGACAGGTATTGTCGTCGCTTCTTCGGGTCGAACTCCGCTTGCTCTTTGTCCAATAGCTCGTCCAGCTTTGGATTGGAATAACCGATGCGCGGCGTCTCCCCCGTGTGAAAGTACTGGTGCAGCGCCGCGCTCGGATCCTGAACCGAGCCGCGGCCCATATAATAAAAGGGGATGGTTCCTTTCTGGACGTTGGCCCAAAGCGTCGGCCACTCCGGCGTCAGCAACTTGGCGCGAAAGCCGCCGGCGTTGAGCATAGGAATCATCGCTTCCGTTAACTGCTTATCCAAAGTGTAGCGTCCTACAGGAGTCTGGAGTTCGACGTCGACGCCGTTAGGAAAGCCGGCTTGAGTCAGTAGTTTTTTTGATGTCTCCGGATCGTAGTTCAATTTCGGCTTGAGGTTGGGATCGTAACCGTATTGTCCGGGACCGATGGGACCATCGAGCCGACTGGCGAATCCTTCCAGAACTGTATTGATAATCTGGTCGCGGTTGATCGCGTGGCAGACGGCTTGGCGCACTTCCTTTTTATCGAAAGGTGGTTTCGGTTGCATCGCCAGGAACATGATTTCCACCGAATCGACACCCGTGATTCTCAAATTGGGAGATTTTTCAACGCGCTGGCGCAGATGGGGCGGGATGAACTGGGCGACCTGAATTTCGTCGTTCAGTAGAGCCGTGACCCGCTGCTCGGTTTCGCGCATGACACGGTAAACGATCTCGTCCGGAGCACGGGGATTCTTTTTCGCCTCCGGATGGTCGGGCCGCTTAGCGATGACCAATCGCTGGCCGGGTATGAGTTCTTTCAGCCGGTAGGGGCCTCCGCCCATCATATGTTCCTTGTCCGCTGCATCGCGGCCGTATTTATCGAAGGCGGCCTTGCTGGTGATGATCAGCCGGTCGCAAACAAAACCGAGGAGCGGAGCCGCCGGTTTATCGGTAATGAACTTGACCGTGGATTTGTCCACGGCCTCGGCTTTGATGACCGGACCGGCGACTGAGGCTTTCTGCTTTGATTGAGGATCGCTGATGACTCGGTTGTTCATGGAGTGAACCACATCATCGGCAGTCACGGCCGAGCCATCGTTGAATTTATAGTTTTTATTCAGGTAAAAGACCCAGGTAGTGGGATTTTCCACTTTCCAACGCTCGGCTAAACGGCCCTCGAAGTCGCCTTTTTGGTAATTGTAGGTACAAAAAGGGCCGGTGATCTCGCTCCAAATTCCGTACAAGAGCGAGACGCTGTCGCCGTAAGGATTGGCGGTTTCGATGGTTTCAGTAACGCCGATGGAGACCCGGGTCTGGGAGTTTGCAACCACGTCGTTGCCCAGTAAGAAGGCGACTGCTAAAAAAATGATCGCGAATCGTTTCTCGTATTTACGAAGCATTTTAACCTCCCGTCAATTGATTCGGTCGCCAGATCGTTGCGAAATCTTTTACAGCTCCTCTTCCAGATGTCAAGATCGTTGTTGGGGAGTTTCGATTGTCAAAGAGCAAGCTTTTTTCTGTTGACAGGAGTGACGCCTGATACTAAGCGTTTAGTTATAGGAACCATAGGAGAGGGCAGAGACATGGCGAAAAACGGATTCAGGATTCTCGATAGCGATATGCATGTATTCGAACCCCACGATCTCTATCTCAAATACATGAATCCAAAATGGGGCGATCGCATACCGCGGGGCGAGCCGCGCAAGAAGCACGGACAAATCAAATTCACTTTCGCCGATGGCAAACCCCTACGACCCTCGGGAACCCAGGTGCTTGCAGCGACTTCGCCTAAGCCCGCGGCAGGAGAAACTTCGCCCGGCGAAACTGAGGTCGCCCATCGTTACGAAAAACCCTTGCAGCGCGATTACGACGCCGTGTCCCAACTGGAAGCGATGGACGAAGAGGGTTTGGACGTGGCGGTTCTGTTCCGAACTTTTCCGCTGCACTGCGACGATAGCCTTGAGGCGGAGTACGCCAACGATCTTTGCCGTGCTTGGAACAGTTGGATGGCGGATTTTTGCAAAAAAAATCCCAGTCGCCTCAAACCTTCAGCGTTGATTACGCTTCACGACGTCGATCTCGCCGTGGCTGAGACCAGGCGAGCCGTGAAAGAACTTGGCGCGGTTGGATTATCGCTGGTGCCTGAGCCGTCCAACGGCCGGCACATTCACGATCGCTATTACGATCCGCTATGGCGCGAAGCAGAAAAGCTCGGTGTGGCCGTTTGTTTTCATCCCGCCGCGAGTCCTAATCAAGATCAGGTCGTCCATCGTTTCAAAGGCCACGCCAACGAGGCCGTGTTGATTAACGCTTTTCGCAATCCGATTGAGCTCATGTTGGCTGTCGGAAGCTTTTGCGCCGGCGGTGTCTTGGAACGATTCCCAAACCTCCGCGTGGCTTTTCTGGAAGGCAACTGCGCCTGGCTGCCGTGGGTGCTTTATCGGTTGGACGAACGTTGGGAACTACGCAAAGGATACACCAATGAGCCCCTAAGTCGAAAGCCAAGCGATTACTTCCTGCGGCAGTGTTTCATTTCCGTAGACGTGGAGGAGGAGCTGGTAGCGGATGTCATCAAAAGAATCGGCGACGACAATGTCGTGATATCGACGGACTATCCCCACGCGGATTCCCATTGGCCCAATGCCATCAATCATTTCATGGGGGTGGACATCCCGAGTGGCGCCAGGAAAAAAATTCTCTGGGATAACTGCGCGCGGCTTTACAATGTCGATTAGGAGTCAAAAATTGCGTTCCAAGTAAGCTGTAGCCAGGCATTCTTTTTTCTCCCCCTCGATGGGGGAGAATTAAAGAGGGGGTGTGAGGTTGAACTGGAATCAGTGTGAGAGCCTTTTCATCCCCATCTTAATCTTCCCCCATCGAGGGGGAAGAAAAGTCATAGGCAATCAAAGCAAAACGGAATTAGAACTCGAGAAGGAATCATCGGAGGACTATGGCTTCAAATCACACTCCTTGCGGTATAGAGCTGCCCCAGGTTTTTTTCGACGGTCCCGTTGACATGGAGCACATACGCAAGTTTGCGGTTCGCGCGGAGACGCTCGGTTACGATAGCCTTTGGCTTCAAGAGCGGATCATCGGCGATTTCACCATGCTGGAACCGGTGACTCTCCTCAGTTACGTGGCGGCGATCACGACTGAGTTACGGTTGGGAACTTCGGTCATCTTGCTGCCATTGCGAAATCCTTTGCAACTGGCGAAAGCATACTCGACGCTGGATGTCATGAGTGGCGGTCGTGCTGTTATGGGAGTTGGACTGGGCGGCGGTCATCTTGGGTCGCATGAAGATGTCTTCGGTTATACGCGCGAAGGGCGCGTGACCCGCTTTACTGAGGCTGTGCAAATCATGAAGCTGCTCTGGACCGAACCGAAGACGAGTTTTCAAGGACGCTATTGGAATTTTAAAGATGTTTCTATGGCGCCGAAGCCGATCCAGAAGCCCCACTTGCCCCTGTGGTTCGGCGGTCACCACGAAAATGCGCTCAAACGCGCGGTGAAGTACGGTAACGGATGGATGGGAGCGGGCTCGTCGTCATCCAATGCTTTCATTCGTGAGTCGGCGATGATTCGCCAATTCCTTGCTGAAGCGAAGCGTGATCCTGCGACTTTCAGTTATGGCAAGCGAGTCTATCTCTGTGTCGATGGCAACAAGGAGCGAGGAGAACAACGCATTCGCGAGTGGTTTGCGAGGCGTTATAAAAATGCCGATCTTGGACCCCGCGTATCGATCTGGGGTAGCGCCGCAGAATGTACGGAGAAAATTCAAGAGCTCGTCCGCGCGGGAGCACAATTCATCGTTTTCAATCCGATGTTCGATGAGATGGAACATCTGGAGGTTTGCGCTAAGGAGATCATGCCGCATTTGTGATTCTCTGTGAGATGGCGAAAGTAAATCCCCTCTTGATCGGAAGTCGGAGAGAGCGAGACTGGGAGCGGCGAACATGAGTTTTTCTTCCCCCTCGGGGGACTGTGTCGCAATACCGTTCATGGTTCGAGAGCCTCACCACGAACGGTATTGCCTGATCGTAAACTCAAGTACTTACCCGTTCGTCCTGAGCCCGTCGAAGGGCGAACATCCGATTGCGACACAGTCTCCGACGGGGGAAGATTAAGATGGGGGTGCCTTTATGGCGGTGCATTGCGATACGCTTAACGCTGGATCACCCCCTCTTCAGTTCTCCCCCTCACGGGGGCGAAGGGGGGTCTATCTGGGGAAGTTACAAAGACACTGGTTTCAGACGGTGATAGTTCGATGATCATGAAAGTCCGCATCGGGATCAGTTTGGGTGATGGTGCGTTGGACAGCGAATCGCCGGACAGTGTTCTCGAGTTTATCGACGATTGCGAGCGCTGGGACATCGACTCGGTGTGGGTCAGCGACCGGATCGCTGCCCCTAGGCCGACCCTCGACCCCGTTGTCTTTATGGCTTACCTGGCGTCGCGCATGCGCAACATGAAGTTTGGCACCAGCGCCCTTGTGTTACCGACGCGCCATCCCGTAGTTCTTGCCAAGCAGCTTGCTACGCTCGATTTCCTCTGTAAGGGAAGGCTTTTGCTCGTAGTCGGCATCGGCGGCGATGATTCACGCGACTTCGAAGCGACGGGGGTGCGCAAGGAAGAACGGGGCAAACGGGGCGATGAGGCGATCGTGCTGATGAAGAAACTGTGGACTGAGGAGCAGGTTAATTTCGAGGGACAGTTCTATTCGGTTCGTGATTTAACATTGCTTCCCCGGCCTTATCAAAAGGGCGGTCCGCCGGTTTGGGTCGGCGGCCGCAGCAAGGCTGCCTTTCGACGCGCAGGGCGGCTGGCGGACGGTTGGCTCGTTTCGTCCGTGACCCCGAGCGAAGTCGCGGCGGGCATAGTCGCGATCCGCAATCACGCCGCAGAGGTTGGTCGGGTGATTCCTGAAGATCACTATGGAGTTTTGGTTCCTTATGTTTTCGCAAACAATAATGAGGAGGCTTTAAAGATTGCCGGCCCTTCGATTCGCAGGCGGCAAGACATCCCGCCGTCTGATTACTCTGCCCTGGGCACACCTGACCAGGTGCGGAGAAAGATCCAAGAGTATATCGACGGCGGCGCTACCAAGTTTGTCATGCGTCCCTACGGTCCAAAGGAAGCGCATGTGGAGCAAGTAAAAATTCTCGCCAAAGAAGTAATTTCGCCACTACAGACGCCGTTCAGTGCGGCGGAGCGCGTCGAACGACTGAGTTAAAGTACAGTAGCCCACAATGAGGCTATAGGTTCGAAGTCGCGGAAGCATGAGTATTGGCGTGTGGCGCCTCTTCTTGTACAGCACGCAACATGCGAATGAACTTTGCCGGTCGCGCAATCGGAGATTCACCAAGGGAGGATCGGAGCATGAAGATTGAAAGAGTAACGAGCCCTCAGGTCGCTGAACCGCCACCGGGTCGATGGTCCAACGCTTTGCGCGTCGGTGACATGCTTTTCATCTCCGGCATGGTTTCCCGCGCCAAAGACGGGACGACGATCGAGGGCCGCGATGAATACGAACAAGCGAAGGTGATCTTCGGTAAGATCCGCAGCCTCGTGGAGGCGGCGGGAGGTGCCATGGCGGACGTCGTAAAGGTGACCATTTACGTCGTGAACATCAAGAACAATACCGAAGTGTGGCGCGCCCGGCAGGAGTTCTTTAGCGGGGATTTTCCTTGCTCGACCCTGGTTGAGGTCCGAAGCCTCGCGACCCCGGAGATTCTCGTCGAGATCGAAGCGATCGCTTGTATCGGCGCCGGGACACGGTAGAAAGGTGACATCTGGAGCGACAGAATAATAGAGCTCAGCGCATCCCACCGACATCCCTCGTTTGGAGGAAGGGAGCCGGCAATGGCTGACGAAGGAAACGAAAAGCGGGAAGAAAGCCTGCGCGTTTTTAGTCAGGCTGCTTCCACCTATGATCGGATCGGTCCTCGGATTTTTTCCTATTTTGGGCAACGGTTGGTCGATCTTGCCGAGATCGCTCCGGGCGCAAATGTATTGGACGTCGCAGCAGGTCGGGGAGCGATGTTGTTCCCGGCCGCGGCGAAAGTCGGGCCACGCG
>JAHKKJ010000018.1 GCA_020027655.1 Deltaproteobacteria bacterium
CGAACTATCCGACGATTCCAAAGCGCGCTTGCCAGAAGTCCTGCCCGACTTCGGCAACCTAAATAATCCCCTCGACGGTACGGGCGCCATGTACGACGACGATAAAATCTTTCCGCGTCTGCTCCAGGCGCTCATCGACGACGCGAACATAGACATCGTCACTGTCAATTTGGAGGCCAATGATCCGCGGCCCAAAGAGCTCAAAAGCGGAACCCGATTTTCACGAGCCATTGCAAATGCTGCCGCTCCCGCGAATAAGCCAATTGCGATTTTCAGCTCCATCGTAGGCGGTCCCGTAGACCCTGACATTCTGCTTCCGCTGCGGACGGCCGGGGTGCCTTTGATGGAAGGGGCGGAATGCGCTATGAGCGCGTTGCGCCACCTGGCCGACTATCACCAGTTCCGCAAGTCCTGGCAAGCAAGTCGTCAAAAAGAAGCCGTAGCGGTTCTATCGCATCCCAAGTTGCCGGCCGGCATTCTGCCGGCGGAAGCAGCGTTTCGCTTGCTGGACTCCTTTGGCATTCCGGTTGTGCCGACCCTGTTGGCATGCAACGCCGAGGACGCTGCCACCACTTCCGAACGTATCGGCTTTCCAGTCGCTCTCAAGGTCGAGTCGGCCCAAATCACCCACAAGAGCGACGTTGGCGGAGTGGCGCTAAATCTCGCCAGTCCATCCGAGGTCCGCGCTACTTTTACGCAAATTAAGAACCAGGTTACGACTCAAAATCCCAGCGCGGAGATCGCCGGCATTGTGGTACAGCGCATGGCTCCCGAGGGGATAGAAATGATTCTCGGGATCAAGCGCGATCCTCTTTTCGGGCCGGTCATCGTCTGCGGATTCGGAGGTATTCTTGTTGAGATCCTGAAGGATGTTGCGATCGGAATTCCGCCTGTTTCTCGCGACCAAGCCCATAGTCTTCTCACGGGGCTCCGAGGCTGGCCCTTGCTGACCGGAATCCGCGGCAAGCCCCCTGCCGACGTGGATGCGCTGTGCGATGCCATCGTCAAGGTTTCCAACTTGGCCCTAAGCCTGGGAGAGCAGCTCTTGGCTCTCGATATCAATCCCCTCGTCGTGCATGAAAATAACCACGGCGTCGCCGCCGTCGATGCGCTGGTGCAAATCGGTTGATAAAAGATCATAGAGAATTAGAACATTAAACCTAGATAGATCGGAGAAGTCATCATGACTAACCCAAACACCCAGTTAGATCCCGAAAAGCAACCCGCCCTCGTGCGATTGGATGCGTATGAAGAGTGGCGTAGGCGGGAGGGCGTCCCACTCGTTGGCGGCGTATACATCAAAGACATGAAAGCGGTGGAGGTGGGTCCCTGGCCGCGCAAGGGCGATGGAGTCAACGGCACGCTTTGCTATCTGGACGGAGACGACGAGGGCGACGAGCACCTCGTTGAGCTCCCACCGGGACGCTCCACGGCGCCCTTGAGGCATATGTACACCGAGGCAACCTATGTCGTCTCCGGACACGGCTCCACCTCGGTCTGGCGCGACAAGGGACCGAAGCAGACCTTTGAGTGGGGACCGGGCAGCTACTTTGTCTTACCGACTAACGCTTGGCACCAGTTTTTTAACGCCAGCCTTTCACGGAGCGCGCGCTGGTTTTCCGTGACCGACTTGCCGCAACTGCTGCGGCAGTGGGCCAGCGAGGATTTTGTCTTCAACAATCCTTACGATTTTAACGATCGCTATGCCGGCGAGCCGGACTACTTTACCGCCGAGGCGAAGCTTTACCGCGGTCGGGTCTGGGAGACGAACTTTATTCCCGACATAAAGAAACTGCCGCTATACGAGTGGAAGAGCCGCGGCGGAGGCGGTACCAACGCCTTCATGGTGATGGGCGCCGGTATGATGGAGTCCCATGTCTCTCGCTTCGAATCGGGCCACTACAAGAAGGGCCACCGCCACGGCCCGGGTGCTCACCTCTACATCACTGAGGGCGAAGGCTACGTGCTGACCCAGCGGGGCAACGAGCCGCGCATCCGTTGCGACTGGAAAGAAGGCAGTCTCTACCTTTCGGGCGCCGGGGAAGGACTTTGGCTGCACCAGCACTTCAACGTCGGTCCCACGCCGGCCACCTATTTGGTTTTGAACCAAGGCCTTTCCCGCAAGTATGCGGCAAATCGCTGGCAGGCGAGCGAGTCCACGGTGTTACGCACTGGCGAGGTCAGCGGCAAGAAAGGCGGTTACCAGGTCGAGTATGAGGACGAGGAGCCGGATATCCATCGCATCTTCGAGGAAGAGCTGCGCAAGCGCGGTATCACCTGCAAAATGAAAAACATGGTGCCATGGTGTACCGGCGAGCCCGGAGCAGAAACAGCGAAGGCTCACTTCCCGGACGAGCATGGGCTCTACTCATGAGCAGCAGGGCGACCCGCCGGTCCCCCCTACTCTTCTCTCAAAATAAGTCACTGCCCTGAGCCGGCGCCGAATCTTATTTCAGAGGAACAAAATGCACGATGGCCCACACCACCACGATCACGACGAGCATGAGTTTGACGAAGAGGAAGAGCATCCGCTGTGGAAATTAGACACGGTAATCCTCACTAGCGTCGGCATCGACGTCGGTACGGCGACTTCCCAGATCATTTTCTCGCGCCTCGTGCTGCGCAGGCTAGGCCGTGAGCTATCTAGCCGCTTTGTCGTCACTGAGCGAAAGACCCTCTACCTCTCGCCCGTCCATTTCACTCCTTACACCCGGGGTCGCGAGCGCATCGACGATCAGGCGCTTGGCCAACTGGTTGACTCCGCCTACCAGGAGGCGGGTCTCAGTCCGGAGCAAGTGGACACCGGCGCTATCATTCTTACCGGCGAGGCGATTCGCAGGGATAACGCGCGGGCCATCGCCGACGTCCTGGCAGCGCAGCGCGGCAACTTCGTCTGCGCCAGCGCGGGCCACAATTTCGAAGCCTTGCTTTCGGCCCATGGCTCCGGCGCGGTCGCCCTATCGGCCGAACGACAATGTCGAGTTCTTAACATCGACATCGGCGGCGGCACCACCAAGTTGGCCGTGGCCGAACGGGGAAAAGTTTTGAGCACAGCGGCGTTCCACGTCGGCGGCCGGTTACTCGCTGTCGACGACGCCGGCTTTATTTCCGTGCTCGAGCCGGGCGGCCAGTCCCTGGCCCGCCAAGTCGGATTCCAATGGCAAGTTGGCGACCGCGTGACCGCCGCGCAAATCGAAAAGCTCGCGGATCACATGGCGCGTGCCGTTCTTACCCTCGTACAGCAAGAAAAACCCGCGCCTGAACTTGAGAGTCTCTGGCTGACGCCGTCCTTGAGCGGAGCAAAAAGCTACGACTCGGTGGTTTTTTCCGGGGGTGTCGGAGAATATGTTTACCGGAAGGAGACCAATTCCTTTGGAGACCTCGGCGCGCCGCTAGGGAAAGCGCTTCGACGTCTAACCAATGACGGCGCTCTCGCTTGGCCCTTGGCGCCGGCTCGCGAATGCATCCGCGCCACGGTCATGGGCGCCGCGCAACACACCGTTCAAGTAAGCGGCAACACCATTTATCGGTCCAACGATGAATTGCTGCCGCGCAAAAATCTTCAGGTGCTCCGGCCCCCGGTTGATTTGAGCGATAACATCGATCCCTCAGCGCTCGCTCAAGCGATAGCGAGCCATTTTCAAGCTTTTGACCTAAAGGAGGGAGAACCCGAAGTCGCGCTGGTATTTCGCTGGAGTGGGCCGCCGGCAGCGATCCGTATCGCCGATTTCTGTCGCGGATTGATGGAGGGTCTGCCGGTCACGGTGAGAAGCGGGCGCCCTATCTACCTGGTCTTCGATCACGACCTCGCGGGCTTGGTGGGCACCATTCTTAAAAACGATTTCGAGCTCAAGAACGACGTGCTTGCGATCGATGGAGTGACTCTCCACGACTTCGACTTTATCGATCTCGGCAAGGCTCTAGAGCCCTCCGGCACGGTTCCCGTCACAATCAAATCCTTAGTGTTCCGGTTGTAAAGGTAAGCTCCGGGCGACTTTGCGCCATTATTCGAAGATGTCTTCAACTATTCCGGAGCTGCTCAGCAGGTTCTGGAAATGCTTTATCCGTGATCGACGCCAAAGATAAGATTTCTCCCTTTGGTCGAAATGACATCTGTCGCGAAGATTCCGCGACTCTACATGATCGCTTCGGCCTTCTTTAGTTCTTCAATTTTCTCGGCACTTAATCCTAAGATCTCACTAAATACTTGATCATTGTTAGCGCCAATCCAGGGCGCTGGGCGTGCGGCATTGGCCGCCGACAGCGCAGGAATTCCAGGCAGGCCATGATGAGTGATCTTGCCCCAGGGTTGTGCCTCGGTCTCGACGATGTGGCCGCGCTCCCGAAGGTGAAGGTCATAATACAAATCCTCACCCGAAGACGGGATTCCGGCAGCGATACCACATTCCTGGACTAACCTAAAAACCTGTCGAGACGAATTCTTACGCGTCCACTGTGAAAGGTTTCGATCAAGCTCTGCAGAATGCTCTTTGCGGTCCCTTTTTGTCGCAAACTTGGAATCGGCAGCCCAAGAGGATTCGCCGATCAGGCTAACCATCTTTAGCCATTCCTGATCACTGGCACAGGCGATGATGATCCAGTTGTCTTCGCCACGACACGGATAGCAGCCGTAAGGCGCATAAGTTTCGCCGAGAACTTCACGGTAACCCATGGCATCCCATTCACGACCGTTCACGGTGAAGTCGAGAATCGCCGGCCCCATCATTGAGCCCTGCGCCTCGAGCATACCCGCTTCGATGAATTGCCCCTGCCCCGTGCGTTGCTGGTATTCAAGCGCGGCGAGAACGCCTAGCGTCATGGTGACGGCGCCCACTCGGTCAGGCCAGGCGATTTTGCAACGTGTTTCCATCGGCGAATCGGGATAACCCCAAAGCCGCATGATTCCGGTATAGGCGAGAAGCTGCCAGCCCCAGGCCACCCAGGATTTGAGCGGCCCGGTCAGTCCCCAGCCGGGCATCACGGCTTGCACGATGCGCGGATTGATCTGCTGCAGCGCGTCAAAACTGAAACCGAGCCGCTCTAAAACCCCCGAGCTGAAATTATCCACAACAACGTCGGACACGGCCACCAATTGTTTAAAAAGTTCTTTACCTTCGGGATGGCGCAAATTAAGGGTGCAGCCGAGCTTGGCCCGGTTCATGTCGGCATGAGCAGCCGTCTGGCGATCTTTGCCGGGAACGACGGTCGACTCGATCTTGACAACTTCCATGCCGTAATACGCCAGCATGGCGGTTCCTAGCGGACCGGCGTACTGCTGCGTTAGATCGGCCATCCGAAGACCTTCGAGCATGGGTTTACGAGCGCGATCATCGATTACCCCTGGAGTGCTGGAGTGTGGAGTATTACGTTCCAACTCTGCGAGAATCTCATTTCGATGCTGGTCCAAAAGCGGTGCCGGCCGGCGCACACGCATCGGCGTCAAAGAAAGCCGCATAGGAAATCCCGGCGCGGTGTACCGGCCGATGACCGGATGTTCGATCTCTTGAAGCCACTGGCGCGACCGAACCTGTTCACATTCAACGAACTGCCCCACGGTGTTGAGCGGCGCCGCGGCGAGATGGCGCCGCTGCGCCTCGTCGGCAAATTCCTCGGCGGTAAACTGGCCGATGAAATCGGCGAAGGCCTTAGACACTTCGGCGGCGTGCGCGTCGCGATATCTTGAGTTTTCCCACTCAGGACCCGCAAGCGTTTTGTCGGTCATCCAGTTCTGCGCGAACTCTCGCCACATGTGCGGCATATTAGTCGTGAAATGGACGTAGCGGCCGTCTTTGCAACGGTAGATGTTCGTGCCAGCGCCGCCATAGTCTTTGCTGCCGGGCCGCCGCTCCAGACGATTTTCTCTAGTGTAGCGCGCCACCGAACTGCTGTTGGTGAAGGTAAGCGCTTCCTGAAGCGAAACGTCAATGCGTTGCCCTGCCCCGGTCAATCGCGCGTGACGAATGCCTGCAAGCCCCAACGTGGCCGCCACGCACGCCGCGACTTGGTAAGCGAGATGACAGGGCGCCGTGCACTGTCCCTTCGTATCGTCACCCTGGCCGAACAGAAACCCGCCTGAAGCGTTGGCGATGGCGTCGCTGCCCTTGTAATGACGATAAGGCCCGGTGCGTCCGAAGGGTGTCAAAGAAACAGTCACTAATCTGGGATTGATTTCCTTCAGCTTCTCTTCAGTGAACCCCAAATCTTCAAGGTCTCCGACGGGTGTGGCTTCAATCAACAGATGGGCCGATGCGAGAAGCTTTGCGAAAATTCCACGGTCCACCGAGCTTCCCTGAAAATCCAACACAATGCTGCGCTTGTTGGTATTGGCGTTTATGAAAGTCAGGCTCCGTTCAGGATCTTCGATATTGCCTGCGAACGGTGGGAGCAGCCGGTTGGGGTCGCCACCCGGAGGTTCGACTTTGATGACGTCGGCGCCCAAGTCGGCCAGCAGGCGCGTCGCGTAGGAGGCAGGAATATCGCCTAGTTCAACGATGCGAATGTGACTCAGCGCTCCGGGGTTGTTGCTCTCTTGTAACTTGGCCATGATTTCTTTTCTATCGACCCAGATTGACGACGACTCGTCCACGGATACCACCCTTGAGAATCCGATCGATCTTTGGGCTCAATTCCTCCAACGAGCATTCCGACACAAGATCGCCGGAGAGATCGAGCTTCCAATCCTGAGCGAGTTTCTGCCAAGCCAGCAAGCGATCGCCTATAGGCATCTCAACGGAATTGACGCCCAACAGACTCACGCCTCTGAGAATAAAAGGAAAAACGTTCAACGCGAGATCCGCTGACATGGCGTTGCCGCAGCAGGCAACGCATGCTTCGTACTTGGTCGATTTAATGGCGGTCGCGAGAATGTTACCGCCGACGGTGTCTACTACCGCGGCCCACCGGCTTTTCAACATCGGCCTTCCCGAATTGTCATTTGCTTCGGCGCGCGAAATAACTTGCTCCGCACCCAAGCGGGTCAGAAAATCCTTCTCCTCCGTTTTGCCTGTAGCGGCAACGACGTGAAAACCCGCTTTGGCAAGAATCCCAACCGCAATGCTGCCGACACCACCGGTGGCACCGGTCACTAGAACTTCCCCTGAACCTTTCGTGAGTCCGTGAGCTTGTAATTTCAGGACGCAGAGAGCGGCCGTAAAGCCTGCTGTGCCATAAGCCATACTTTCTTTCAGGGTCAGGTTACCGGGAAGTCGGAGTATCCACGATGCGGGCACGCGAATGTAACCGCCGAAGCCGCCGGAAGTATTCATCCCTAGGTCGAACCCGGTTACAATGACCTCATCTCCCTCTTCAAATGCCAGGTTCGAGCTTTCCGCAACCACTCCTGCAGCATCGATTCCCGGCGTGTGAGGGTAGTTCCGAGTCACTCCCTTGTTTCCGGTTGCCGACAGCGCGTCTTTATAATTCAACGATGAATACCTGACCTCGATGAGCACTTCATTCAGGGGTAACTGACTCAAAGCTTTTTCTTTCACTTCCCTGATGAACCGCTTGTCGGCGGTTTCATTAACGATCATTGCCTTGAAGCTTTGCGGCAAAGACATAATGGCAACCTGCCTTCCAATTGCCTCACCCAAGCGAGTATCTAAAGACCCGCCTATCTATCAAGACTCCTCTGGGCATATGCAGGACGGTGCCCCGGACAAACTACTTGAGTCAATCGTGTTCTGTCAGTTCATTCTGGCTTGCAGTTCGGACAATCGACCGAGACGGTTTTTCGACCGTTGGGACGTCGAATCATGAATTGAGTTTTCCCGGGACCGAGTTTGCGAATACTTTTGCGCAAGTCATCCACCGCGTCGATCTTATGGCCGCCGATCGCTTCAATGGTGTCAAAGACATGGATTCCCGCTTTCGCAGCAGCGCCGCTGCTTTCGACCTCCATGACCAGCGCTCCCGGAGGCATCGAACCCAACATCGATTGGCTCTGCTGCGGATCGATAAACGCAACGCGGAGGCCGAGGTCAGGCACATGAAAAGCCGTGGTGACGGCCGTTGCGGGCACGCCACCACCGACTACGGCTAATCCCTGTAACGCCTTCTCCAAATCGGATAGGTTGAATTCCGTCGGGGTCACCTGTGTGGCGGCAGTTTCACTATCCACGGGAGTTTTAGATTTTTTTGGATCATATTTTTCGCCGTTTTTGGAATAGATGAAGACCGCGGCACCGGCCAAGACCGCGACAGCGACACCAGCGCATAAATAGACCCAGGGTGGTCGCCTGCCGTGCTCGCCTCGCTGATCGCGCTCCGAATACCCGGTCCTGCGCCTCGACTCCAAGAGCGCAGCTGATGCCGGCTTTCCCAGCAATTCCTCCACGTGCTCGACTAGCTTGTCGAATTCGCTGTGCGGTGCGCCTGCTTGCCAGTCGTGCAGATCCGCTCCGTTTAAAAGCCTGAACGCCAACGGCGCATCTACCGTTTCGAGAAACACAGGGACCAAGATTCCGCGCCGTTTTGCTTCTGAGGCTTCATTCCTGACCCACTCTGAAGCCACCGACACAGCAGACCAGAGGACAATTGCGCACTTGGATTCGCCGAGCGCTTTTTCTATGACCTCATCATATGACTTGCCCAACGGAATCTTTCTGTCCCACCAGACGGACCAGCCGCGCGCGCTCAAAGCCTTTGCGAGCGCTTCAGCCTTGTTTCGATCCTCCGATGCGTAACTGATGAAAATATCCGACATTATGCAGCTCTGACAGAACGTAATCCGCGTCGCCTGATTTATTCTATAACAATCCTAATATCACCCATACTCGAACGATCGAAGCCGGAGCGAAAGAAGAGGCTATTCTTTTGTCACGTCTCGCAACCATAATTCGACTACCAACACGGCGTTCGGCGGTACTAACCCGGGGAGGCCTTTGTCACGAAAGGCCAGATGCGGGCTTACCCGCACTTTCCGATAACCGCCTTTCTTCATTCCGATAAGCGCGTACTCCACCCCGGCAAATGCCTCTCGGCTTCCCAACGTGATGCGATGGTCAACGAAAAGGTCGCCCGCCACCGTTCTTATCATGTTTGCTGGCAAATGTTCCGCTTGACGCTCGTTCAACGAAACTTCGTCACCTTGGTTCAAAAACATCTTGAGGTTATAGACGACCCGATCACCCTTCCTAGTCGGCTCGCCTGTTCCCTCGCCCTCTTCCAGTAGTTTGATGCCGCGCTTGAGTTTCATAAGACCACACGGTGCTGTTCTTACCCTGCAGAGAAGTACAATGCATATTTACGATCTTGGATGAACCGGATCAACCCAGTAAACTTCTTCCGGCTGCTCTACGGTGGGCAGATCGAGATTCACCACGACGGGGTCTTGGTCGCTTCGGACCACTACGCACATGAGCGGCTCATTGGGATCGGCGTTGATCTCTTGATGGGGTACGAACGGCGGCACGTAAATAAAATCTCCCGAGCCGGCTTCGGCAAAGAACTCCAATTGTTCACCCCAACGCATTCTCGCTCTACCACTGATCACATAGATGATGCTTTCCAGTTCGCCGTGATGATGGGGCGCCGTCTTGGCATTGGGATAAACCTTGACAGTCCCAGCCCAAAGCTTATTCGCTCCGGCTCGAGCGCGGTTGATCGCCGCCGCGCGCGTCATGCCCGGGGTTTGGGGCGTGTTGAGATCGAGTTGCGTTCCCGGAATGATCCTAACTCCGTTATCGCGCCATTTGTTTTGGGATGCAGTGCTCATTTCATTCTCCTTTTCGTTTGGAACTAGGCCAGCAATGCTGTGAGGCTCGATTTTTCTAACCGACGACGTAACGGTCGATATCATGGCTAAACTCGAGCCCGAGACCAGGTTTCGACGGCACTACCAGTTCGCCCTTCTCTGGCACGGGCACTTCTTCGAAGAGCCTGAACGACCACGGCATGTACTCGACGGTGAGGCCGTTAGGGACAGACGACACGAGATGCACGTGAATCTCGGGCAAAAGATGACTTACCACCGGCAGGTTGAAGGCTTCCGCCATGCCGGCAACCTTCATCCAGTTGGCGATACCGCCCACGCGCAAGAGATCGATCATCACGATGTCCACCGAACGCGCCTCGATCATGTGCCTGAACGGCATGATGCCGTACACACACTCGCCCCCGGTTATTGGCGTCGCCAGCGCATCGGCGACACGGGCGAGCCCGGCATAGTCGTCGTGAATGCTTACGTCTTCGAGCCAAAACAAGTGAAATTCCTCGACGCGCCGCCCGATATCGATCGCCTGATTGATGCTCCAGCGCTGATTGATGTCGCACATGAGATCGATATCAGGACCGACCGCTTCACGAATTAGCCTGGCGCGCTCCACTTCGCGCGCAGGCGTCGTCTCACCCGGCAGCGCGAGCTGCATCTTCATCTGCTTGAAGCCCTTTTCCACGAGCACTGGTCCCGCCTTGACGACGTGTTCCAGCGGCGAGGTCCGCGACAGCGCGCCGCTGGCATAGGTGGGAACGCGGTCGCGCAACCCGCCGAGCATCATAGCGAGCGACTGGCCGAGGGCCTTGCCTTTGATATCCCAGAGTGCGATGTCGATGGCGGAGAAGGCCAAGGTGGATATTCCGCCGGGGCCGGCTCCACCTGCCGCACCGCGAACCTTACGGCCAACAGCCTCGATACGCATTGGATCTTCGCCGATCACTAGTTCGCTGAGTTGGTCTACCGCGTGTTTGAGCGTTGCCGTAAGGGTCCCACCAAAGAAAGTTACGCCGATCCCGTCGATCCCGGCGTCCGTTTCCATTCGTATGGTCACGAACTCGAAAAACGGCCGGTAAAAACCGGGCCCGCCGGCAAGCGGCTCTTCGGCGGGCAATTTCACAATCTGTGATTTAACGCGTGTAATCTTCATCGTCAGCCTTTCCGAGCGATGCCGAGCAGGTCCTCGAATTTAAGATCAAAGTGATGCAAATATCCTTCATTTGCGAAAAACTTGTCAAGCTTCTCTTTGCGCAGCGGCACGCCCTGCATTATTCGTCTGCTCGTGCCTCCAGAGGATCAAGAAGCTCCTTGGCAAGAGACATCCGATATGTAAAGTATTGCGGAACGGCGAGTTTACGTTCCCTGATTGTCGGAAACTCACACTGGCAGATGTCGCTGGCCCATGCAACGACTCAGCAGGTCAAGGAGAAGCGCATATGTTTCCCTATCGCGATGAGAATGAGACGCAGCGCGCAGCCATTGTTACAGGGGCGATTATCGCGCTGAATGTTCTGGTTTGGATCGTGGTGCAAGGAGGGGGCAGCACACTGGCACTGGCCCGATCTGTCTGCAATCTCGGGCTCATTCCTGGAGAGCTAACTGCTTCACTTCCCGTCGGGACGCGCTTTCCGATTGGCGATGGGCTGGTCTGCGCTACCGATCCCGGTCGGCAGATCTCGCATCTGGTGACTTCGATGTTCCTGCATGGCTCCTGGATGCATTTGCTGGGGAATATGTGGTTCCTATGGCTCTTCGGCAACAATGTCGAGGATTCTATGGGACGGCTGCGCTTTGTCGTCTTCTACCTGTTGTGTGGGCTGGCGGCGGCGATGGGACAGGTCATAACGAATCCCGACTCGGCGATTCCAATGGTGGGCGCTTCGGGAGCCATCAGCGGGGTCATGGGCGCTTACCTGGTGCTCTATCCGAACGTCCGCGTTTTCGCGTTGGTATTCCTTGGATTCTTCTTCACCTCGGTAGCCCTGCCTGCCTGGGTGATGCTCGGTTACTGGCTTCTCATTCAGTTTGTGAGTGGGCTGGCGGCCTTCGGCGGCGAAATCGGCGGCGTGGCCTTCTGGGCCCATATCGGCGGGTTTGTCGCGGGCGTCGTGCTTGTGAAGGTTTTCTCCCGCTCGGATTACATAGCGGCCCATCGAGCGCACCATTGGCGGCCGCGCAAGCTCATGCGTGACTATTGACATCCGTACGAAGTGTTCACCACAGAGACGCGGAGTTCAGAGATCGGAGTATTTCTTGATCAAGAACTCTTTACTCTGTGCCCTCGGCGCCTCAGCCTTGAAAATTGTGGCTGATCCGTCCTTTGGCGGATCCGCGGTGAGTTCTCTTTTAAATCGACACAATAAAAAAATCGCTAAATCTGAACGTCATCCTTCCCTACCCCCCATTCTGTTGATCTCCATTTTTTTACCAGGTACAGATGACCAGTATGGAGAAACTGTGTTTCCTTCATGAAGCCATTGCCGCTCATGTCCAGGACGGCATGTCCGTCGCCATGGGCTGCGGGCTCGAATCCTTGATCCCGTTTGCGGCGAGCTACGAAATCATCCGCCAGAAAAAACGAAATCTAACGCTCATCGCACCGATTTCTGACATGCAGTTTGATCAGCTCATCGGCGCAGGGTGCGTGAAGAAGATCATTGCCTCCTGGGTCGGCAATGTGGCGGCGGGGTTAGGGCACAATTATCGTCGCGCCGCGGAAGCGGGAATTCCCCAACCCATCGAAATCGAGGAACACTCCAACTTTACAATTGGCCTTGGCTTGCAGGCCGCGGCCGCGGGTTTGCCTTTTCTCCCGACCAGGACGGTTAAAGGGAGCCATTTTCGAAGCGGTAGTCAATTTGCTTCTGTTCGCTGCCCATTTACAGACGAAGAGCTGTTGGCGGTCCGCGCGATTCAACCCGACGTGGCCATTCTTCATGTGCAGCGGGCAGACAAGGGGGGTAACGTACACGCGTGGGGTAATTTCGGAGTCATGCGCGAGGCCGCCTTCGCTGCCAAGAAAGTGATTCTTACCTGCGAAGAGATCGTGGACCACGATGTGATTTTGAGTGACCCCAATCGAAACGTCATACCGGAGTTTTTAGTTTCCAGTGTCGTTCATGAACCTTTCGGCTCTCACCCCTCGCCGACCCAAGGATACACACGGCGGGATGACAACTTTTATTTCGAATACCACAAGGCAACGCGCTCGCGAGACGGCTTTGAGCAATGGTTGCAAAAATGGGTTCTGAGGGTAAAGGATCATCGCGAGTTTCTCAATCTCTTGGGCAAGGAACGAGTGGAACAACTAAAGCCAAGAGGAAATCTGTTTGCGCCGGCGGTGAGTTTCAACTACTGATTAGTGTCTGAATTGAGAACGACGAGTTTATGTGAGACGGAATTGAGATGCTTCGCTGGGACGCTCAGCATGACATACAAGAATGCCGTCATCCTGAACGCAGTGAAGGATCTTTTCCAGGTACACCCTAGCACTAACGTAAGTCAAAACGGATAAGGAGGAATTCTCATGAAGGCCGTACCGTCTTTCAAGCTAACCCAGGAGGGCTCAGATATCATCGTCAATGCGGCAATCGAGAAAGCGAAGGAGCTAAAGCAGGTCGTGAGCATCGCCGTAGTGGATGCCGGCGGGCATCTGTTTGCATTCAAACGGATGACCAACGGGCGCACGCACAACACACTCCTGGCGCTCGCGAAGGCTCGCGGCGCCGCGCTCACCACCGCCGCCACCGGCAAAACCAACCGCGAAGGCGCAGAGATCCCCGATCACCAAGTGCTGGCTCAAACACTCGGCGTGGGGCCCGGCTGGTTCATCAGCATCGAAGGTGGTATTCCGATCACGCTCGAAGGCCAGTGCATAGGCGCCGTTGGCGTCAGCGGCGCCCCGTCAGCCGTGGACCGACAGATCGGGCAGGCCGGAATCGATGCGTTTGGCAAAGCCTGATCCTTAGTTTTCACCAATTCGGTGCTTTCTATTCCTTCTCCCCTTGCGGGAGAAGGTAAGGATGAGGGGTAATTTAATCTTCACCCTCACCTCATTCCTCTGTGCGACGAGAACCGTTGAGGTGTTGTGAATGAAAGAGTCATACGGTGAAGGAGTAGCGAACCACACCGGCCCTGAGTCATGCGTTGCCATCCGTAAGGGTGGAGGCGAAGCGTTGATAGGGGTACGTGCAGGCTGGGTATTGAGCCGCGAAAGAGGTGGAACTTCTGAGCGCCCACGCCCTAGAGGATGGCGGAAGGCAATATCGGTTGTGTCGTTAAGCGAGACACAGCCGAGCTTGGCGCGGTCGGAGACCCCATGCATGCACGGAAACACCTCAGGCGGAAATCGTGAGAACCCGCTACTGTCCAGAGGGAAGATAGCGCTGGACCGCATCGAGAAGTCTAAGGACAAACGTCGATGATGCACGGGAGCGGGAAGTCGGACAGGCCCATAGGACCGAAGAAGCCGCCGAACAAAGCTGTGGGACCGGCAGCGGAGGCGGTGGAGGAAAGGGGTCTGGCCGAGGGGAATCTGCGCCAGCAAAACAGGCTCCGAACCCAGGGTCGGGGAAGTCTGCAAAGCGAGCTGGAGCGGATACGGGAGGCGGCCAAGAGAGACAGGGAGATGCGGTTCACCGCGCTCCTGCACCACGTTTACGACATTAATCGATTGCGCGCGGCTTTCTATGCGCTCAAGCGCGAAGCGGCAGCGGGCATAGATGGCGAGACGTGGAAGCACTACCGGGAGGCGTTGGAGGAAAACCTTGCGGGCCTCTCGAAGCGGCTTAAGCGGGGGGCGTATCGGGCGAAGCCGGTTCGTAGAACGTACATTTCGAAGGAAGATGGACGGAGACGTCCGCTTGGGGTTCCCGTGCTGGAAGACAAGCTGGTCCAGCGCGCTGCCGTCGAAGTGCTCAATGGTATCTACGAGGTTGACTTCCTCGGCTTCTCCTATGGTTACCGACCAGAGCGCAGCGCCCATCAGGCGCTCGATGCTCTGGCAACGGCCATCATGACGAGAAGGGTGAACTGGGTGCTCGACTGTGATCTGCGTGGGTTTTTCGACACGCTGGTGCACAGCTGGTTGGTGAAGTTTGTCGAGCACCGGATCGCAGACCGGCGCATCGTGCGGCTGATCCAGAAGTGGCTGAGCGCGGGTGTGCTGGAGGACGGGAAAAGAGCATGGAGCGAGCAGGGAACGGTGCAAGGCGGCAGTATCAGTCCGCTTTTGGCTAATGTGTACCTGCACTACGTGCTCGATCTGTGGGTGAGGATGTGGAGGAAGAAACGAGCGCGAGGGGAGGTGGTGTATGTGCGGTTTGCCGATGACTTCGCGCTGGGTTTTGAGCATCGAGAAGAGGCTGAGAGGTTTAGGGCCGAGCTGAGGGAAAGACTCACGCAGTTCGGGCTGGAACTTAACTTGGAGAAGACCCGTTTGATCGAGTTTGGTCGCCATGCGGCTAAGAACCGCCAGGATCGGGGTGAAGGAAAACCAGAGACTTTCAATTTTCTCGGCTTCACCCATATCTGCGCGAAAACCCACAAGGGTGGCTTCACGGTCATTCGGCAGACGATGCGAAAGCGGATGCAGAGGAAGCTTAACGAAGTCAAAGCCGAGCTTCGTCAACGCCTGCATGATCCCGTGCCTGAAGTAGGAGACTGGTTGCGTTCGGTGGTCCTGGGACATCTGCATTACTACGGGGTGCCCATGAACTGGAAGGCTCTGTACACGTTTCGGTACCAGATAGGATGGTTGTGGCAGCGAACGCTTCGGCGGCGCAGCCACAAGAGCCGAATGACCACCGAGAGATTTCAGAGACTGGAGAAGCGCTGGTTGCCCACTGTGCGATTGTATCATCCTTATCCTTTGGTGCGCCTTGGCGTCATTACCTGAGGCAGGAGCCGGATGCGGGAAAGCCGCACGTCCGGATCTGTGGAGGGGGCTATGGGTAACCATAGTTCCTACTCCGACCCCGTCGAGGGAGAGGATATCTCAAGCATCACTTTCAGTGACAATTGTACGGCCTCTGGTTGCTCACTTGTTACGTTTGATGTGGTTTCTTGTACCGCGCCGTGGGAACGATTTCGGCAACGGTGCCGCCCGGCGCGCGGAATTTGACCGGCACGACTCCCGGATCGCTGATAATTTCGCAGCCCAATTTGCCGATCTCCGCCACCGCCTGGTCAAAATCCTCAACCTCAATGGCAAAGTGATGAATGCAAGGCCCCGATCCCGCAGCCAGCGATTCCGCCGACTCTTCGCTATCATATTTAATCAGCGCCAGATCGATGGCACCGTCACTCAGGTGACGCGAAGTATGGTCTCTGACTTTGCTGGTTTCGACGGGCTGGAAACCAAACACCTTCTCGTAGAACTGGCTGGTTTTTTCCAGATCATCCACTTTTAGGGCGATATGAACGATGCGTGCCATGGATCCTCCTTTTAGATTCTAACTTGTCAAATCCTGAACAAAACCAGTTCAACAGAAATTTATCGCGCCAAGACGCCAGCGCAACAAAATCCGAAATCCGAATATCGAAATCCGAAACAAACCAAAAGACTCAAATTCCAATTACGAAATCCGAAACGGGCTTGTTTGGAACTTTCTGATTTTTTGGCCATTTGAAATTGTTTCGAATTTCGGATTTCGAGTTTCGAATTTACAATTTTGTTTTATACTTGGCGTGCTTTGCGTCTTTGC
>JAHKKJ010000241.1 GCA_020027655.1 Deltaproteobacteria bacterium
CTGGCGATCCCGACGCGCTGCTCGACAATTTACTTATCGAAGGCAAAATCGATGCGGTCATCGGCCCCAACGTGTTGCCATCGATCACCGCGCGCGATCCGCGCACGCGCCGGCTGTTCCGCGATTTCCGCAAGGAAGAGCAAGAATATTATCGCAAGACCGGGATATTTCCGACCAGCCACGCCATCACTTTCCACAAAGATTATTTGGAAAAATATCCAGCGGCGGCGCGGGAGATGTTCAATGCCTGCTATGAAGCGAAGCGGCTGGCATTGCGAGATGACGCCGATGCGACTTACTCAAACTTTGCCTGGAATCGCCAGGTCTGGGAAGAGCAGAGAGCGGTGATGGGCCCTGATCCCTGGAAGTACGGCATCAAGGGCAATGAAAAAGTATTGAACACGATTATACGTTACGCCGGCGAGCAGGGTTTGTTGAAAAAGAAGGTGACGATCGAAGATCTATTTGTGCAAATCGATGAGCCGCAGAACTAGTGTGGTGTTCCCCGAAATCCGTTAGAATAATTTGGCGTCATTCCGGGCAAGCTGGCGATTCCGCCAGAGGCGGATCAGCCTCGGGCTGAAGCTAGCGCGACCCGGAATCCAGGAAAATCAAAAACTTCTGGATACCCGCTTTCGCGGGTATGACGGTGGGGCGCTCGCTGATTTATTTTGCGAACTTGGTTCCAGGACACTAGTACGTAGTAGGATAACGCTCAGGAGGAAACGATTCATGGTCATGGTGGAAAAAGAACAGCACTTGAAGATGCGGATGGAGCACATCCGCTTCGGCAAAGAGGAATTGGAGCGGCGGCGGAAGTCTCCCGTTCACATTCCCGCCGAACATGTCGCAGCTCAGCTCAAAGAGCACTATCACGTCTACATCGTCGATCCGCGGCTGGGATTCAATCAAAGAACATTTCGTTTCTGGATCAACTATCGCGCCCTGGGCGAGGAGATGGAGTACAGCGGCAAGCAATTAGGACATCGCCACACGGTGGAAGCGGTGATCTACATCCATCAAGGTCACGGTTACAGCGTCATCGACGGCGTCAAATACCCCTGGGAGGCCGGGGATCTTATCTGCGTGCCCGTGTTCGCTTGGCACCGACACCACAATGAGAGCCAGGAGGATTTGATCTATTATGCTGCGACCACAGGTCCTTTTTCCATGGCTACGGGCATCGCGCTCTACGAAGAAGAAAACTATCCGGAGTATTGGGTCTTCGCGCAAAAGGGCGAAGAGGCGATGAAGACGCTCATACCCGGCGGTGCGGAAGCGCCGCCGGGCGGCAAGGTGGATCTGGATCAAAGCCGGTGGAAACCGCACGGACCGCGAAGCAATGGCGAACCGACGTCGGCTGAAATTTATTTCGATCAGCTCAACTTCGCTCAGGAAGAAGAGAAGCGGCGGCGGGCGGGAAAAGTGTTGGTCAAAGCGAAGGACCTCAAATTCCAGCCCACACCGATGGGACGCGTTGCCTACGGCGTTGATGCAAAGCTGGGTTTCCATGTAAAAGTTCTCGGTACCTTGTTCGCTGAGATCCCGCCGGGCAAACGCTCCGGCGCCCATCGTCACATTTATGAAGAGACCAATTATATAATCTTAGGTGAGGGCTACAGCATCATCGAAGATCAGAAGTACGAATGGAAGAAAGGGGACACGTTGGTCATTCCGGTTTTCGCCTGGCACCAGCACTTCAATACGGGTAGAGAAACGGCGCGCTTCCTGGTTCACACCAACCGTCCCTGCATGGAAAGCACCGGCTATATCCATACCCAGCAAGGCGAACCCGCCGATTACGAGTAAGAGATAGCAAAACCATGGCGATCACTACCCATGAACATCACGGCCATGATCACGATGGCGCGGTGGGGCCGCACACCCACCTCACCAGCGTCGGCATCGACATCGGCTCCTCAACGTCGCACTTAATGTTTTCCCAGCTGCTGATTGGCTATCCGTCGCTGCACCAGCGGCGGCCCATGGTATTGGATCGCCGGGTGATTGCACGCTCGCCGATTTTGCTCACACCGTTTAGCGGCGATTGGAACATCGAGGCGGCACCGCTCAAGGAACTCGTGGATGCGACGTTTCAGGAAGCAGGACTGGCGCGGGAGAATATCGATACGGGGGCGGTTATCATCACTGGCGAGGCAGCGCGGCGCGACAATGCGCGGAAAATCGCTGAGTTGTTTTCCGACGAATCCGGCCGCTTCGTCTGCGCGACTGCGGGGCCAAACTTAGAGACTATCATGGCGGCCCACGGCTCCGGCGCGGTTCTCAAAAGCCGCGAAGAAGGTCTGACGGTTCTGAACATTGACGTCGGCGGCGGAACGACGAAAGTGAGCGTGATCGACGACGGCAGGATTCAGAGCACCGGCGCACTAAACATCGGCGCCCGCTTGTTGGCGCATGACGAAGCAGAAATCTTGACCCGACTGGAGAAAGGCGGACGGCGTTTTCTGGCCGATCTTGGGCACGATCTCAGCATCGGAGCGAAAGTGGAGGAAGATTTGCGCCGGCGTCTGGCCACCCGGATGGCCCATGTACTGTTTGACGCGGTTACCGGGGGGAAGCCGCCGTGGGACGACTTATATATCACTGCGCCCTTGGCCGATCTACCGGCACTTGACGGCATCCTGTTCTCGGGCGGTGTTTCCGAATACATCTACGGTCGTGAGGCGAGTGTCTTTGGCGACTTGGGCCCTTACTTGGGTGAAGAGATTAGAAAAGAAGCCGAGAAGCGTGGCTTCCAAATCTTTGATTCTAGTGAAGGCATTCGTGCCACCGTGATTGGCGCTTCGCAATACACGGTTCAGTTGAGCGGCGAAACGATTCATGTTCCGGAAGCGGCGAATCTACCGGTCAGAAATCTTCGGGTTTTTGTGGTCCATGTGGATTGGGAATCGCCCGTTACAGTGCGTTCCGAAACCGCCGTCAAGAAGACTCTTAGCGAGCGGGACCCGGAAGTACGTGGCGCGCCGTTTGCCTTGGCCTTTTTATCGCCTCCGTTTATCGGTTACGGCGCGGTGCAAGAGCTGGCCAGGGGTATCGATGCAGCCTTGACGAGTCTGCCCGTCGAGGATAGGCCCGATGCGCTGGTTTTTGAACAGAACGTGGGCCGAGTCGTGGGCGGGATACTTTCGTCGAAATGGAACCTTCCTTGCGTTGACGAGATCAATCTATCTGAGTTGGACTTCATCGATGTAGGTGAAGTGGTGGAGGGGGAAGGTTTCGTGCCGGTAGTGGTGAAAAGCCTGGCCTTTGGTGTGTAGCAGGCTGTTGGCTTATGGCGTATGGCTTATAGCGTATGGTTCGTATGTTCCAACTATATGCCATAAGCTATCAGCCATATGCGATTCGGCGCGTGATTAGACAGGGAAAAGTCGCTTGTGATAAAGGCTCAAATGAAGTTGGAAGGCGAATCAAAGGCTATGAGTGCAACGGCAGACGGCATTCATGAAAAAGCAAATCAACAACGCCGGGCACGTCGTTATGGATGTCGAGCACGCTCATCTCTTGATGCGGGTCGCGCGCAAGTACGCCACGACGGAAGTTGACCAGAATGCTATCATCAAGGGAGCGAGAGAAAGCCTGATTATCGACCGGGTCTACCGCGGCCATCTCGCCGACATGCTGGAGGCTTTACCCTGACCGTCGGTGTAAACGACTCGAAGACTATAGGTTACCGAACACTTTGTTTGCAGGTTGCTCAAAAAGATCTCAGAGGCGAGGCGCACGAAGGTCGATGAGCGGAGGCGTACTCTTCCTGTACGTTGACGCGAAATCGGTCGAGTGCAACGAAGCATATGAGTCTTTTTCAACAACCTGCTCTAGGAGGGAGTATGAGTATCATCAGTGAACTGACAATGACTTTGGATAAGATGGTGAATGACCAGTTTGAATCGCTGGAGTTTAGGAATTTCTTTGCAGTGCCGCTGACCATGGAGAGAGGCCGTTTCTATATGATTCAAAACGCCCTCTACACGGCCAACCGGCGCGACTGCTGGGGTTACGTACAGGGTTCGGCTCCCCTGGAAGTGAAGCGAGTGATCTGGCAACATGAGAGCGATGAACTGGTCAATGATCCCCGGGCCAATATGGATCATTACACTTTAGGCGTAAAACAAGGCGAAGTGCTCGGACTCAAACCGGAGGATTTCGAAAAGGCGGAGCTGCCGGCGATGGTGCGGGCCTGTTTTTACGCCTGGCATCATATCGCGATCCGCAGTCACTGGCTGACAGCCTACACGGCGTCGCATATGCTGGAGCGGCGCAACAACGGGCAAATCGTAAAAGGCGGCGGCATGTCGTTTCGCGTAGGCAAGAAATTCGAGAACGAGCTCGGCATCAGTCTCAAGAAAATGATTTCGCTGGACGTTCACGCCGTGGCCGACACCGAGCACTCGGACAATATCTCCGTAATGTTCGAGCGCTACGTGAAAACCCCCGAGGACCGCGCATTGGTGCTGCAGGGTGCGCGCGATTGTATGGCCATCGATCGCGCTTATCGAGGAGCGCTTGGTTACTACATGGAGCAGATCAAGTAAAAAGAGCTAGGACGATTCAATTTATAGGAAGGAAATATTTCGATGAAGAATCTCAATGAAGCTTCGGCGTTTTCAAAAAAAAGCCCCTATGACATTTATCAGGAATGGGAAGGGATCCCCGCGTACAAGGACTTCATTGTTCCGGATCTTTTGGAACTGGAGCTTGGTGATTGGGAACGGACGGGCGGCAAAGCGGCTTTTGTCAACATGGATGGCGCGGGTGAAACTTGCGACACACTAGTAGAAGAGATTGCCCCGGGCGGGCAGCTCAAGCCTGTGCGTCACATGTATGAAAAAGCGGTTTTCATCCTGCAAGGTCAAGGCGCAACCACGATTTGGAACGAGGGTGGCAAGAAGCACACGCTGGAATGGCAAAAGGGGAGCTTGTTCTCAACACCGCTCAATACTTGGCATCAACACTTCAATGCGCAGGGAAAAGAGCCCGTCCGGATGGTGTCGTTGACGGACGCGCCTGTCATCATCAACCGCTATCGAAATCTCGATTACGTCTTCAATAACTCCTTTACTTTTGCCGACCGTTACAGCGGTGGCGCTGATGAGTGGGGCAAGGGCGGACGCTACCTTCCTGAAATCAAAAGAGGGCGTGTCTGGGAATCAAACTTCATTGCCGATCTATGGGGTTTTCAGCCGAAGGATTACAAAGAACGAGGCGGCGACAATCGCACGACCCTCTTCGAATTCGTCGATAACACGATGAGCGCGCATCTCTCGGAGTTTCCCATCGGTAAATACAAGAAAGCCCACCGTCATGGCGCCGGGGCGCACATCGTTATGCTCACGGGTTCCGGCTATTCGTTCCTTTGGGAACAAGGTCAGGATCACAACAAGAAGCGGGTCGAATGGGGCCGTATGAGTATGTTCGTGCCCCCCAGGCAGTGGTGGCACCAGCATTTCAATCCTGGAGGGGAGCCCGCCCGCTACTTGGCGCTGAAACCGTGGGGTTTCAAGTTCAAAGTCGAGGAGCTGAAGGACACCGGAGAGGATGTGAAGAAGGGTGGGGCGCAAATTGAGTACGAAGATCAGGACCCCGAAATCCACAAGATATTTGTTCGGGAATGTAAGACTCGGGGCGCGGAGGCGCACATGCCGATGTTTGGAACGTAGTGACGTGAAAACGAGTCTTATCGACTCCGACGAGTGCAATCAAATGCCCGCTTCAGCCTGCGGATGATCCGTCCTTTTGGCGGATTCGCGGGCATGACGTATGCGGAGTTTTGCGGACGACCGGAGCCTTACAATTCAGCTTTCCAAGAAAAAACTGGTCACGGACGGGAAAACTTTGCTATAGTGAGGGTAATTTATCTCTTTGAAAGCATGACCACCCAGATAGCATGCCGTCAAGAGTTATCAAGCCGAATAGTGGTTTCACCCTGATCGAGCTGCTCTTAGTGGTGGCTATCCTCGGTCTCCTCGCCGCCATCGCTTTTCCTCAATTTATTGCTTACCGGACCCGCGCCATCGATACGCAGATGAAGAGCGATTTGAAGAATGCGGCGATGGCAATGGAGAGTTATTTTGCCGAA
>JAHKKJ010000855.1 GCA_020027655.1 Deltaproteobacteria bacterium
GATTGACCACTCGCGTGTGGCCGGTTTTTTCGCGGCCCATTGGGGCAACAAAGACTTTGCCCGCCTGGAGCCTTATTCATCCGTCGTGCTCGCGGCCCATGAGCATGACATCGGCTGGTGGGAGTGGGAGATGAAGCCGTCAACGCTGAACGACAAGGGCTTTCCGCTGGATTACCACGATGGCAGTCTGAAATACCTCGGACAACTCCGACTCGATTTTTACAAGAACGCCGTGGACCACGTCCTGCAACGGGATCCGTACGCGGCGCTGTTGATGGCGATGCATGGCGTTGCGCTCATGAACGCCGGTTACGGCAAGTACGCTTATCCGCCGGATCGGACTTCCGACCCACGCGTGAAAGCTTACGTCGATCACCAGGAGCAGTTGCGGGTAGAATTACTCGAGCAACTGCGCCAATCGGAACAGTTCAAAAACTTTACCTCCGACGAGCAGGTTTGGACCAACTACGAATACATGGAAGTCTTCGACCAGCTTGCCCAGTTTGTCTGCAATCGCTATCCGCTCAACAGCAAGTGGCGCAAGCTGGGTCCCACAAACACGCTGAACGACGTCGACGTACCCACAAAGCGCGGTAGCCGGCCCGTGAAAATCAACATCGATACAATCTCGGGAAATCGGGCTATTTTGAGCCCTTATCCTTTCAATGTTGACCCGCTGATTGTTGCTTTTCCTGCGCGTCTAGTCCCCCACCGAGCCTACAAAGATCCGGAAGATTTTCTCAATGAATTTTACCAAGCTGAGCGAATCACCGTTACCCATACGCTGGCATCAACCTAGTGTGGTGTCTCATAAGTTCATTCAAAAAGTTCAATCGATGGGAGCGACCGAACTCGTACTCAAATCCCCCTCTGTCCCCCTTTTTCAAAGGGGGAATTTTCTCCGTAGAAATTTAACCCCTCTTTGGAAAAGAGGGGAAGGGGAGATTTTTGGGGGAAGTGAGGCGGGAATTATTTGGCGAACTTCTGGGTTAGGACACTAGCTGCCAGCTACAATCCAATGAGGAGATCCATTGAAACCCGCGCCATTTGATTACTACGAACCGAAGACTTTGCCCGAAGCCCTGAACCTGCTTGCGCAGTTTGGGGAAACAGCGAAACCTTTGGCGGGAGGGCAAAGTCTCGTTCCGATGATGAATATGCGCTTGGCCCGCCCGGCACAATTGGTTGATCTCAACGGCTTGCGCGAGCTGAATTACCTGAAAGTTGAAAATGGCGAACTGCGCATTGGAGCAATGACGCGGCAGCGCGTTCTCGAGCGGTCGGCAATCGTCGCTGAGGGCTGGCCGCTTTTGCGAGAAGCGACCCGCTACGTCGGCCATGTGCAAATCCGGAATCGGGGAACTGTCGGTGGGAGCTTGGTTCATGCCTATCCATCGGCGGAGTTGCCGGTGGCGATGACCGCTCTGGAAGCATCAATGGTGCTGCGCAACCCTCAAGGAGAGCGCACCGTCTTGGCCGGCGAATTTTTCGTTGATGCCATGACCACGAGCTTAAAGACCGGGGAGCTGCTCGTCGAGGTTCGGGTGCCGCAAGTACCGTCCCGCACGGGATGGTCCTTTCAGGAAGTCAGCCGGCGCCATGGCGACTTTGCGCTCATGGGGGTGGCCGGACTTCTCACCCTCCGCAGTGACGGAACCATCGAGCGGGTCCGGCTGGTTTTTTGCGGTGCAACACCGCATCGTGCATCGAAAGTCGAACAGCAGTTCATGGGACAGCGGCCTGAATCTGCATTGTTTCGCGACGCGGCCAATCTAGCGGCCGCAGATCTGGAACCCGATTCCGATATTCACGCCAGCGCCGAATATCGAAAAGAAGTCGCCAAGGTGCTGGCGCGGCGAGTCTTGGAACAAGCAGCCGCGCGCGCTTTGGTTGCAACACAGATAAAAATTACGACATCGAGAAGCTAAGGTGGGCAAACGAGACATTTGCATGACAATCAATGGACGCGAGTACCGAGGCGAGGCGGAACCGCGCAAACTTTTGGTGGATTTTATTCGTGACGATCTCGGACTCACGGGAACCCACGTCGGCTGTGAGCACGGCGTCTGCGGCGCATGCACCGTGCTCTTGGACAATGAACCCGTCCGCGCTTGTCTGATGTTTGCGGTGCAAGCCAATGGCGCGCAGCTCGGAACCGTAGAAGGGCTCGCTCCAAGCGCCACGGAGCTCCATCCCCTTCAACAGTCGTTTTGGGAGCTCCACGGTTTACAGTGCGGCTTTTGCACGCCCGGTATACTGCTTACCGCAGAAGCGCTCTTAAAGGAGAATCCGGACCCGAGCGAAGAAGAAATCCGTGACTGGATCAGCGGCAATCTTTGCCGTTGCACGGGCTATCAGAATATCGTCGCGGCGATTCAGGAGGCCGCAAAGAAGCTGAGGACAGTTCAGAACAAGTCATGAGATGTATCACGGAAATTCCCTCTCCCGCTTTCGGGAGAGGGCGAGGGCAAATCCGATCCACCCTCACCTCTATCCTCTCCCTCCAACGGAGGGCGAGGAAGAA
>JAHKKJ010000242.1 GCA_020027655.1 Deltaproteobacteria bacterium
CATCGGAAGCCTTTCAGCAGGGCCGGTACGATGAGGCGGCTACAGTCTTTCAAGACGCGTTGGGAATCCGCCCCAATTATGCCGAAGCACATGAAAGCCTGGCTCAACTCTTGTTACTGCAGGGAAAAAAAGAACAAGCGCGGCAGCACTACGAAGAAGCGCTCAGACTCATGAAACTCAGGGGAGCCCCATCAACCGTTCGTTGAGCGATGGACTTGAATCTCTCTCTAGCGTCTTTATCGTTGGTAATGCTAGCGAGGGATGCGTAACTCGAATGCGGCCGGTGGATCTATGACTTTGATGAAAGGAATCGGATCATCGTAGATCTTAACCGGAAGGATTCGCGCCGGCGGGCTAGCCGAGAGTCCCTTGGCCCAGTGGTACTTGAGTACGACCTCTTTCCCTTTTAGCTCCGACAGGTCGAGGCGGTTGAGGCTGGCTTTGACCTTACCTTCCCCCTGGAGAAACCAGCTCAAAGGCTGATTCACTCGCATGAGGTGAACCGGTCCTACCCGCCGGTCGAGGGTGACCAATCCCGGCACGGACTGAAGCCGCTGAATGGAGTCCGGATGAAAGGCCACCACCGCGCCGATGTTGTAAAGGCGGAAATAGTTTCTGATCGCATCATCGGTGAGTGCGTGGATCTCTTTCTTAAGCAGTTTTCCCGAGTGAAATTCGGCGAAGTGGTGGCGATCGTTGTAGAGATTGATCGGGCCGCCGATCAGTTCGCGATGGGTCCAATACGGGATGAACGAGGACAAATACATACCATCATAAACAAAACCGGTTTCATCGCCCGATTCTTCGAAGAGTAGTCGGCCTTCGGCAGGCGTCTCCCGCTTGATCCACTCCACGATGGCATTCAGTTCCGGGCGGATCTCCGTGCGTAACAACATTGTACCGCGTGTTTCGGTCGCAAAAAGATTAAACAGAAAGGCCAACACGCCGCAGGCGGCTACGGTGGGCATGAGGAAGGGGCGGGACATGAGAGATCCCCGAGCTAGCCCATGGGCGACGATATAGGAAGCGGCCAGGGCCAGGAAGAGATCCAGGGGAACCTTGAAGCGCAGGGGTTGCCAGCTTTTCATGAAAGGGATTAGAGAGCCTAAGTAGGCAAGTAAGAACAGAACAAGAGAGGCGCTGGCGAGCATGACACCCACGGTTCGATTTTCACTGCGCACGAGTTTCCACGTCCCCCACGAGCCGAGCAAAAGTAACATCAAGCGGAAACCTTTTTCTGCAAATGAGGGTCGAAAGGTCCAGTAACCGGTTGGCCCGAGGTAATCTTTGATAAAGGTAAACAGATCGACACTGGTGAATAGCGGCAATTGATCGACGATCGCTAGGGAAACGTCGTCGGTGCGATGATCAAATGCGGGCGCCAGCCACAGCAGATTTGCGAGAATTGAAAGAACTGCGGCTCCGGCGGTCCAAATCAACAGGTTGCGGCGGAAGACATTGCGTTGGACGACGAAGAGGGCGACAAGCGGCGGCAGAAATATCACAATGGACTGAACATGGAGAGGTAGAATAACCAGTGAGAGCATAAGCCAGCCAAGATGTGTGGGACTCCACGAGGAGGGCGTCTTTGTGATCCGATATAAGAGTGAGACTCCCAAGATGCTGGTATAAGAAGCGGGCGCATAACCTACCATGCCGTAGAAAAACATTTCTCTCGGTAAGGAGTTCCACCAATAGGCGGTTCCCAACAACGCCGCCACCAGTGCCGCGCCGCTCTTGATGTCGTCTCGATCGAAAAAGAGATTGCGCGCCGCAAAGTACATGAACCAGGGAACGCAAGCGGTGGCGAGGAAGGTCACGATCTTGAACCACTGGATCGGAGCCAGTCCAATAGTTGCGAGACCCAGAGCCGCGAATTCGAAAAATTTGATACTTAAATCCTGTATCGTATTGGACGGGTAGCCGGCCATAAAAAAGGGATTATACCCCCAGGAAATTCGATCCTGACGCCAGAACGCCGCCATAGACTCGAGATGGTGAAAATGAAGGCCCCAGTCCTGTTCGATCACGGGCTGGCTGTTGAAGAGGCCGGTCGGCGGCGCAAACAGGAAAATAAGACCGATGGCATGGATCAGAAAGATTAGCGAGACCCACTGGTAAACGGGTCTCTTACTTATCGAACGGATCGGAGTTTCGATTTGACCGGGCCGCTTCTCCTGTGAGCGCGCGGTTCGACGTTTCGTTCGGGCGCCTTTCCCGTTCATGCGATCAACTTTGGAACTTGAGATGTAAAACGGTTTGAGACAGAGTCGAGTGTATTATCGCTTTCTTCTGGGAAGAAAATCTAGTCTCATAGAAATCGATGGCCGCATCGAGCGTCGACCTCTCTGTTATAGTGCCGGCTTACAACGAAGCCGACAGACTACCTGAAACTCTAAGAAGGTTTCAACAATATCTTTCGTCGAAGTCCTGCAGCTATGAGATTCTGGCGGTCCTGGATGGGCCCACGGACCGAACGCGACAGATTCTAACGGGCATGGCGTCAGAAATCGAGCACCTAAAAATTTTGGACCGCGAGGTGAATCGAGGCAAGGGGTTTACGGTAAAGGAGGGGATGCTCGCAGCTATCGGGCACATACGGCTCTTTAGCGATGCAGACAATTCGACGGGACATAGCCCATTTCGACAAGATGCTGCCGCTTTTCAAAGAAGACTATGACATCGTCATTGCGTCACGCCATTCCAAAGATGCTGCCGGAGCCCAACAGGCTGTTTCGCAAGCACGGTACAAGTGGATCATCGGACAAGTCGGCAATAGGATCATCCAGTCCGTTGCCGTCCCTGGGATTTGGGACACCCAATGCGGCTTCAAGGCTTTCCGCGACTATGCAGCGGAGAAGATTTTCTCCGTTGGAGTCATCGAGGGCTGGGGGTTCGACATCGAAACGTTGGCTTTGGCTCGGGCCCTGCATTATAAGATTGGTATCGTTCCCGCGTATTGGATCAATAAGCCTGGGAGCCATGTCGGAATCTTTTCTTACGTGCAGGTCTTGTTAGATACAGTGCGGGTCCGTCGCGGTTTATCGAGGGGCGAATACAGGCTCTGAAAATAGAAAAACTTCTATGGTGGGTAAGCGGAAGAACAAGGTTCCATCAAAGCCCGCAAGCAACCCCGGAACGGGCATTAGTCCATCCAGCTTCATCAAGGCTGGTCAGAATGACCGCCTTATTTCCGTAATCGCCTGTGGGGCGTTCGTTTTCCTCTTCAGTCTGATTGCAATTACCAGCTTCATTCAAAAATCCCCTACGGTCGATGAACCGGTTCACCTCCTATCGGGTTATTCCTATTTGAAATGGGGTGATTTCAGATCTAATCCGGAACATCCTCCCCTGGCGAAAATGCTCGCCGCGCTTCCCTTAATGTTCTTCCATATTAAAGATCCACGTCCATCGTCTCCTTACTGGGATTTGATACCCACTGAAAGCCCACGATCGCGGCATACGGTTAAAGTTGCAGCGCAGATGCTCTTTGTCGAGAACGATGCCGAAACTCTGTTTTTTCATGCCAAGCTTATGATGATCGCTTTGGCACTAGTGCTGGGGATGTTTGTTTTCAGGTGGAGCTACGAGCTTTTTGGGCTCGGGGCTGCCGTAGCTTCCTTGTTCGTGTACGCCCTGGATCCGAACATCCTGGCTCATAGCCAATTGGTTCACACCGATCTACCATTTACTGCAACTTTTTTTATCGCCACCTATTTCTTTTATCGAACTTTGAACCGACTCAGCCTTGCCAATCTCATTTTCACTAGCTTGTTTTTTAGTCTCGCGGCTATAACCAAGTGGGGCTATACGGCTATTCTGTTGGTTTGGGCGATTCTTGGGGTAGTCCATATTTTCTCGTCTCAGCGCCAGGAGCTGGCGATCGGCATCTCGAGGACGGTCTCCGACAGATGGAAAAAGACGGTCCTCTTAGCGGCGGTATTCGCATGTGTTTTGATGACCGCCTATGTATTCATCTGGGCGGCGTACGGATTTCGCTTCGATGCTATTTCAGGGGGAAAATTGCACTTACCCATGGCGGAAGAACTCCCGCAATCCCCCGCCGCGAAGGCATTGGTATCATTTCTTTTCCTGTACCACCTGTTTCCCGAGGCTTGGATTTACGGTCAGCTTCACATTTTGAATAATTTAGGGCGGGACACATACCTATTCGGTCAAATGTCCGTCGGTCACGGCAAGTGGCTGTACTTTCCAGTCGCTTTTGCCGTAAAGACACCGGTCCCCACGCTCCTCCTGCTGCTCGCAACACCGGTCTTATGGGTCTTGGATCGTAATCAGCAAAAGGCGGGGTTGCCGCTTTTTATTCCAGTGGTGGTTTATTTCTCTCTAGCCGTTTGGTCCGGTATGAATATTGGCTTGCGTCACATTCTTCCCATATATCCATTTCTGTTTGTAATCGTGGGTGGGACGGCAATAAAGCTTTGGCAAGCCAAAACAAGAATGGCACACTCGATACTCGCCGTTCTTTGTGCCTGGTATATTGTGTCTTCTTTGGTGACCTATCCAAGTTATCTCACATTTTTCAACGAGATCGCGGGCGGAGCAAAAAATGGCCACAAGATTTTGCTTGATTCGAATCTCGACTGGGGACAAGACCTTAAAGGATTAAAGGCTTGGATGGTTAAACACGATGTGCAGAATATTCAATTTCTGTACTTCGGATTTTATGATATTGCCGCGCCGAGATATTACGGAATAAATGCGTTTTATCTCCCAGGAAGTTGGGTTGGCCCGGAAGCGATTTCACGAGAAAACCCGCCACATCCTGACTATTTGGCGATCAGTGCAAACCATCTATATTGGACATTTCCTGGGAGGCCCGATGAGGGGTTTATGAAGTCATTGCGGTCCGTTGATCCCATTGTGATTATCGGGAATTCCATCTTGGTATACGATATAGACGAGGCCATAAAACAATATCGCGGGATCGTAAACGCAAACTCGGCGTCCGCGGAAGCCCACTATTTATTTGGGAACCTTCTTGATCATCGAGGCGTGAGAGACGAGGCGGCTCGGGAATACAATCGGGCAGTTCAGATTAATCCGGGTTTTGTGGAAGCTCGCAATGGACTTGGCATGCTGCTGCTAAGGCAGGGAGCACTGGAGCAGGCCGTGCTGCATCTACAAAAAGCCTTAGAGTTTAAGTCGCTCAAGAACCGTCATGAAACTCAGTTTCAACTCGGTGCTGCATTGGCCAAGCAGGGGCACTTCACGGAGGCCGCGGTTCACTTCAAAGAAGCACTCAAGACCCAACCGGGTTTCGTCCCAGCTTATTACAATCTTGGAATCTTGTCCGCTGCCCAGGGAGAACTAGGCCGTGCCATCGAGTATTTTCGGGAAACTATCGTGATTGATCCACAGAATGCCGAGGCACACGCAAGTTTAGCCCGCGCGCTTATGGAGCAGGACAAAAAAGACGAGGCTGCGAAGCATTATCAGGAAGCGATCAGGATTCTAAAAACACAGCGTAATTCCATGCCCGTTGTTTCTCCGACTCCGCGATCATGAAAATCGAAGCGCGTAGTTAAAGTCTGAAATCAGAGCCACCGCTCCACAAGGGGTGAACCTTCTCGCAAGGAATGCCCCGCGCCAGCCTTCTAATGAGCGAAGAGGCTGCCCAGCCAGCTTACAGTGAGTCCAATCAACAGCGTGAGGAGGGTCAAGGGATTGCGTTGTTCAATGCGGTGAACTTGAGGGAGGATATCCGCTGTTGCGATTGCCAGAAACGTCCCGGCGGAAATGCCGATGGCGATGGCCACGTGCTCCGGCGAGAGAGAGCGAAAAAATAGAAAGGTGAGCAGAGCGCCCACGGGCGTAGTCAGCGAGAAGAGCAGAGCGAGAATAGCGACTTTGCGCCGGTTCCACCCCGCGGCCAGCAGAATGGAAGAAATGGATATGCTGTCGGGCAGCTTGTGAATAATCACCGCCAGCAATATCACTGGACCCAGCTGTGGCAAAATGAAACCAGCGCCAAGAGCAACTCCGTCCAGCAGGCTGTGCAGGGAAATGCCCAAGAAAGCCGGAATCCCCATTTGATGGATGTCGCACTCGCGCTCCTCAC
>JAHKKJ010000243.1 GCA_020027655.1 Deltaproteobacteria bacterium
GAAGTTGTTAAACCTCGTGTCATCTTTCCATTGTTCTTTCAGACCGGCCAGCATCGAGCTGAGTGGCCCAGCTCTCATCGGATCATCCAGAGCGACTTGTCCCTTGAATTTCGGGTTGGCCACGTCTTCCCAACTCTTGGGTAGATCCGCCGGTTTGATTTTCTTGGTGTTGTAGGAAAGCGCCTGGATCTGCAGACTCACCGTGGCCAATGTCGGGTCGTGGAGAACCAAAACGTCCTTCTGCACGGTCTCGTAAGGCATAATCCCCCCGGCGGCCCGAATCACCGGCGGCGCATTGTCCGAAAGTATGACATCGACGCTCGACTGGCCGCCCTGAAACTCCGTCAAGACCCGCGTCACGATTTCCGGGTTTCTCCCTTGCCAGTAGGTTGCCTTGATTCCTGGATACCTCTTCATGAAAGCATCAGTAACGCCACGGAGATGTTCTACATCCCAAACGGAATATATAATCAGATTACCTTCCTGCTTGGCTTTCGGATAGAGTTCCTTGCTGACCGTATCGAAAGCCTTGGCTGCATTCGCCGTCGCGTTCGGAGCTGCCGCTTTTGGGGCAGGTTTCGGAGCCGCGTCTTTGGTTGGCTTCTCTGCAGCCTGCCCGCCTTGCCATACGAGTATCGTTGCCAAAATCATGCTGGCCGTAGCCATGGTAATGCTTTTTTTCATGTCGCTAACCTCCTTATGCTGAACTATATAATTTGATGACTTAACTTCACAAGCTGAACTTCAAGTTGAATGCAAACTTGGCAACCGACACGGCGACGATCAAAATAAGCAAATAGATCACCCCTCCTGCCGCCGCTTCAGCCCATTGCCCCACTCTGAAATATTCGAACAGTGTCACAGGTCCGTATTCATGTCCGGGTGATGTTAGCAACACGGCCACGTCGACGTTACGAATTGCCTCGATAAAAATGTAGAAGAGCGCGCCGCCAACAGACGGCTTCAGGATAGGTAATGTGATTTTGAAGAAAACGTGCCGCCATTTGGCGCCATGCACCCACGCCGCCTCATCGAGTTCCTTGTGTATATTCACTATGGACCCGGAAGCATTCCTGAAAGCGTAAGGGAAATAAGCGACGAAAAGGCCGAGACCCAGGGCCCATAGACTGTTATACAAAGGTGTGCCGAGGAAGACGATAACAAGCCCTACCGAAAGAACCAACGGCGGGAACGCCAGCGGCAACGTGCCGATGAACTCAAAGACTTTTGCGCCGTAAGTTCTCGTCCTGTAGATCGTGAACGCCATGACGATTCCCGCAAGTACCGTGGACAGAGCTATGGTGATGGATAAGACCAAGGAGTTGTATAACCCAGTGATAAAGCTCGGATGCTTCATCACCTTGGTGTAATTGGATAGGACCATATTGGAAGGAAACTTCATGAAGGTTTCGTAATCGAAATAGGGAATCATCGATACAACGATCAACACCACAAACGGTATGGCGATACCGACCAAGAAGTACACGAACACCGCCAAGAAAGTAACGTACTTCCAGATGCCGATATCTAGAACTTTAACCCTGTAGCCCTTTCCGGTAATCGTCGCATAGCGCTCGGAGAAACGTGTCGCGCGAATGTAAAAGAACAACGTAATGACCGACAGCACGACCAAGACTACGCTGTAGGCGGTCGCCAGACCGGTATTGAATTCTAACGCCATCGAGTCGTAGACTCGGCTCACGAAGACGTTGATATTTCCCGGCGTTCCCTGAAGGACGGGGGTCTCAAACGACCGCAAGCCACGGAGAAAATTAAGCACGAGGGCCGATAAAAATGCCGGCACCGCGAGCGGAAACGTGATGCGCAAGGTCGTATGCACCGGGCGGCTGCCAGCAATATAGGCGCTTTCTTCCAGCGACGGATCAAAAGATAGAAAAACCGGAAGTAGAAAGAGATAACCCAACGGCACGCAGGCCAAACCGAAGACCCACACCATGCCTGCCATGCTGAAGGCATTGAAAATCTGCGCCTCAATGCCGAAATATTCTTGTAGCATATTGTTGAGAATGCCGGATTTTGGCGCCAGGAGCAGAATCCAGGCGATATTTTTCATAATCGGCGGCATCAGGATCGGATAGAGCGGCATCAGCTCGACCAGAGCCTTTCCAGGAGTATTGGTTCGCGCGACAATCCAGGCAAGTAGCCCCCCGAGACCGGTGCCCAGTAGGGCCGACCCTGCCGCGTAAAGAATCGAGTTATTGAGCAACGGCAGAATGTCGCGGTCGCCGAAAACTCTGAGGTAATTGGCCACCGTAAAACCAACAGAGGCGCCTAATTTTCCTGTGGAGAGGCTCTTCACCAAAACAATAACGATCGGCGTGATGATGGCGCCACCCGCGATCACACTGGCCAACAAAGGCACAACCGTGCCCTGCCGATAAATGAGTTTAATTGATTTCCAGTTAGCCGTGGCTTTTCTCCTCCAACCGCTCAGTAGGCGCTTACTCTGGGATGGGATTCTTACGGGTCAACGATAATGCTAATGGCAGACTTATCGATCGATAAAAACGTCTTTCCGCCATCGCCGTTGAATCGTATCAAGGGACAGAGCTTATGCGAAGTTACGACGATCTCCTTCGAGCCCACTTGGACACGGTGATCCAACAGTCCGCCTCTATGCTCGCGGCTAGTCATCAGCCCTTCCAGGACGTTGTCTGTGCCCTCCGGGAATTTCTCATTGCTAAGCCTGATTTCGGTCGTTCGAATCACAATTTTGCAGGCATCACCGGCCGCCCCCTGTTTCGGAGCCGGCAAGACGAGCGTCGCACCGTTGAATTCTGGAACGGTGACTAGACAGTCGCTCCCCTGCAATGTCACTATCCTCGCATCCATAAGCATCGCGTGCCCGATGAAAGAGGCGACGAAGGAGTGTGCGGGGTGATTGTAAATATCGTCCGGCGCGGCGTATTGAAGAATTTTGCCGGCTTCCATCACAATGACGGCATCGGAAATAGTAAAGGCTTCTTCCTGGTCATGGGTAACGTAGAGGGCGCTGATCCCGACTTTCTTAATCAGCTTTCTGATCTCTACTCTCATTTCTTCCCGTAGCTTGGCGTCGAGGTTGCTCAGCGGCTCGTCCAACAAGATCAGCCGCGGCTCCAAGGCGAGGCTCCGAGCCAAAGCGACCCGTTGTTGCTGCCCACCGCTCAATTGCGAGGGATAGCGCTCTTCCCGACCTTGCAAACCCACCAGTTCTAACGCCGCAAGAACTTTTCGTTTGATTTCCTCTTTACCTAGCTTTCTTAGTTTCAGCCCGAACGCAACATTGCTGTAGACCGTCATGTGTGGCCAGAGGGCGTAGTTCTGGAAGACAAAACCGATTTTCCTGGCGTAGGGCGGCACTAGGATGCCATCTTCAACGGAGGTTTGAACCTGGTCTGCAATGGAAATGGCACCGGCATCCGGCACTTCAAGACCAGCAATAGATCTCAGCAGCGTCGTCTTGCCGCAGCCGGAGGGTCCCAGGAAGGAGAGAATACCCTTTTCGAATTCGAAGCTGACATTATCCAGGGCTTGGACGTCTTTGAACGTTTTGATCAGCCCTTGGACCTTTAAAATAGCCATTATCGAGGTACAACCTCCATTGTCGGCCCGACGATGCGCTCATCTCTAAAGTGATCGCGCTCTGTCCTTTTCAAACAACCCACCGGCAAAGAATATGCCACGGCCTAACTCACAAATGAAATGATTCGAATTTGTGGCTCTATTACTCTAATCCTAAGAAAGTTGGAATCCAAATCGAGAAAGGGAAGCGATGAGAAAATAAACATGCTGAAACTTTGGGCGGCGAATATATTTTTGTTTTGCTCATTCAAAATCTGCAAACGTTCGGCGGGTAAAACTTCCTTTAGCCTTTCTGGTTTGATTTCGCCTCGGATTATTTTTTCGCCGATGACGACATTGGACAGAAGTCCCTTCTTCGCTAGCGCCTTGAACCGGCTGTAAGTAATTGTTGCGACGTGAGGGGAGGCGAAAAAAGTCTGCAAAGCGAAAAGCAAAACCAAGGCCATCACGAAGTAGCCGATCGAAAACTGCTGCTGCCATTTTTGCCTGACTCAATCTTACGGAGCTTGGATTGGAAGATTTTCCGGTCCTCCGAATCTGCCCTTGGATTGGCGGAGGGGGCGAGATTCGAACTCGCGGTCCACGAAGTGGACGCCGGTTTTCAAGACCGGTGGTTTCAACCGCTCACCCACCCCTCCGATAATGATTTCGATTACTTATGGTGCCCTACCCTATTCTGTTTATCAATTCGTTTATCAATTTTCGATGTCCCGAAGGCATTGGCGAGTCGGCTGCCTGTAGAATGAGTTTACGCGCTTTCGCCGGCAAGGATGATGAGCCGCCAGCAAAAGAGTCTTATCGCTATCGATCCTGGGGCGAATACAGAGTCAAAGTCAAAAAACTGAAGGAGGCTTTATGAGGGATCTGATTATTGAACAAATTGAAAGGCGCGCCAGGGTAGAGCATGGCGTCGACTTGAACAAAGCGGCCGCCGAGTATTTTCGAGATCACCCTGGAGAGTGGCAGCGCTACAAGGATGAAGTCGCTGGCGTGAACAAGCGGGCCAGTGAGGATCGCGAGGAGGTTAACGCCGAGGTGCATTATCGGATCGAGATGGTCGCCTACCGCGACAAATTGGATCTCGACAAGCCGGCCGATCGGCTGGCGGCACAGGCGAAAGTCCTCGCCGAGGATCCCGGTTTGTATAAGCGCTACACAGCCGCAAACACCGTGCGTCTTGGCAAGGTCTCGCAGACGGATTGAAACGACGTGCCCTAGGGGCCGAGCATACCCCATCGGCGCTGTCCTAGAGGTCAACTAGGCGGCGGGGGCGGGTAAGGGTCCTGTTCTTCCCTGCGCCCGCCCTGCAAAAATGTATGGCGGCAGCTACATCGAGCCGCCTTGTAAAATCGAGGGGCGATTGCCGCACTTGCCCATCTGCTAATCTACCCGAAAAGAAACGGACCCAGTGGGCTTTGACCAAGGAAGACATGAAAAACTGTCTGTGGCTCAAACCGGAGTTGGTCGCCCAAATCGAGTTCACGGAATGGACGCCGGACGGTCACTTGAGCCTAGGTCCAATAGATATGTGTGCAGGACATCACGCAGCATCGGGAATTGAAATGGCTTATACAAAGTCTCTTCGCCCCTTGCGTTAAGCGCTGGGGTGGATGAGGAGGACATATTGGAATGCGTAGTGGAGGGCCTTAATTGCTAGGTTAGCGCCGAAACAGCGATGTAAACGATACCTGCCGCGTAACTGGTCCAGAAAGTTAAAAACAGCCAGTCTATTTGGGGTGTATTTTGTTCATCTTGTACCCGATGGTCTTCGAACTCGCTATGGAGTTTGTCAGTCGCGGTACTTGTTGTCGAGCTAACATTAAGCGGTATCTCCAGCTGCATCAATCGAGCATCGAAACTCACTTGGTCGTCGAACGAAAATTTCGCTTGCTCAATCATCGGTATCTTCCTCCGATATTCGCTCTTTTAATTAGCAGTCCATGTGCCAACACCGTACATGGCGCATTTTTCGCTCATAAGTGTCCTTAACTTACCTTGGGCCAGTCTCGTGTTAAGAAAAACGGCTCCAACATGAAGGGCCATTTGTCATGTGTGACGTTCCGTGGCATAGGATGAAGCCCGTATGCTGCTGGATAAGGACAGATTGGAATGGCTAATAATCGCCCTCGGAAATCGCTTCCACTCCTGAAACTGGGAGTGCGTCTCGGCCCCACAAAGGTTCATAGCATGATATAATTTCCGTCCTGAGCTAGGTTACTTTTTTCTAGCTGCAGTGCTTCTGATTCCCTGCCAGACGGCTGGGACATGAATCCAGGGCTCACCTCCCGGCGTTTTTGAGGGCGCCTATCGCGGACTTATCGATGGGGTTTGAAGAGCCCGAATCGTATGTTGATGTTTACTACAGTTAACCGCTAACAATCGCTTTCATCTGAGTCCCTCGGTCGCTGGATTCTAGAATCGCGTCACCTAGTGTCACCCGTCACCTGGGCTAATTCGCCCGTTGCCACTTCTTTCCCATAGAG
>JAHKKJ010000856.1 GCA_020027655.1 Deltaproteobacteria bacterium
GGCCGCTTTGAAGCGATCGAGAGGGTTTGGCAACAGGTGAAGAGCGAAGCGGTCGGCGCGATCGTCTGTTTAGCGGAACAATACGAAATCCGCCTGAAATCCTCCGCATACGCAGAAGCCCTGGAAGGCGGGACCGTTCCCTGTTCCGTGCTGCCTTTGGAAATTCGTGAAGGCGGCGTGCCCGAAGACCGGAATGGCTTCTGGGCGCTGGCGAATGATGTAGCGAATCGATTGCAGTCCGGGGAAGCGGTGCTGATTCATTGCGCGGGCGGGCTCGGCCGCACAGCCATGCTTGCTATCTCTGTGCTACTTGCGTTGGGCGAACCGATGAACGAGGCGGAAAGCGCAGTCTCACGGGCGGGATCCACCGTGGAGACAATGCCGCAGATCGAAATGCTTTCCTGGTGCGCGACGCGCGCTTCGCTCACATAAGAGGAGACAATAGGCTTGAACGTGAACCCGCAGGTGTCAGACATTTAATTATTTAATTCCTATTATGGACTCGGTCATCCGTGGAGACGATTTTCATACCTGGAAGAAGAATCGACCGTTGCCCCGAATGCGATTCGGGCACGATAGTTTTTACAAGAAGCCGGGGTAAGAAGGAGGGCTGAGAGAGAGAGTGCAATTGGGTCGAAGTTTAGAAGGATCGGTGCAAGCCATCGATGGGCATCCTTTTTGGAGGCGACAAAAAAGTGCCCTCCGTTGCGCGGCTGCACCCCAAGAGCTAGAATCAACACCGGCGATGTGAGAGGGGTTTTTCCTGGACAGAGGAATTTCTTGAGTTCGTCATCAAAACATATTGCACTTTGGTTGGGCTTGGCCCTCGTTTTCGTTGTAATTTTCAGCGTTTTTAACAAACAATACCGGCGCGAACCGGAAATTATTTTCAGCGAATTTATGGGCGGCGTCGAGCGCGGCGACGTTCGAGAGGTCGTGATTCAAGGACATCATATTCAGGGCAAATACAAGAACGGTGAACCGTTCAGAACTTTTGAGCCGGATGATCCGGAGCTGGTAAAGTCATTGCGGGATAAGAACGTGAAAATCGCTGCAAAGCCCGAGGACGAGTCGCCGTGGTACTTGGTGCTACTGCTTAACTGGCTTCCCATGCTGCTTCTGGTTGGGGTGTGGATATTTTTTATGCGCCAGATGCAGGTGGGCGGTGGCAAGGCGATGTCCTTTGGCAAGAGCCGCGCAAAACTGCTTACGGAGAATCAACACCGCGTAACCTTTAGCGATGTCGCGGGCGTGGATGAGGCCAAAGATGATTTGCAAGAGATCATCGCATTCCTAAAAGATCCGAAAAAATTCACGAAACTTGGCGGCAGAATTCCCAAAGGGTGTTTGCTCGTGGGAGCCCCGGGAACTGGCAAGACCCTGTTGGCTCGTGCCGTCGCAGGCGAAGCCGGAGTCCCGTTCTTCAGCATCAGCGGTTCCGATTTCGTAGAAATGTTCGTCGGCGTCGGCGCTTCCCGAGTCCGTGACCTTTTCGTTCAAGGCAAAAAGAACGCGCCTTGCATCATCTTTATCGACGAAATCGACGCGGTTGGGCGTCACCGCGGAGCCGGCCTCGGTGGCGGCAACGACGAGCGGGAACAGACGTTGAACCAGCTGTTGGTCGAGATGGATGGATTCGAGTCCAACGAGGGAGTTATTCTCGTCGCTGCTACCAACCGGCCTGATGTATTGGATCCCGCGTTGCTCCGTCCAGGGCGGTTCGATCGGCACGTTGTAGTACCACGGCCGGATATCAAAGGGCGAGAAGGTATCTTGCAGGTGCACACCCGGAAGGTTCCCTTGGCGACGGACGTGGACGTGAGCATACTGGCGCGATCCACGCCCGGGTTTACCGGCGCGGATTTGGAGAATCTCGTAAACGAAGCGGCTTTGTTGGCAGCTCGGAATGACAAGGAAAAAGTCAACATGCTCGACCTCGAGCTGGCCAAAGACAAGGTCATGATGGGTGCGGAGCGCCGCAGCATGATTATCAGTGACGGAGAAAAGCGCAACACGGCTTATCATGAAGCCGGCCATGCATTGGTGGCGAAGCTGCTCCCAGGCGCCGATCCGATCCACAAAGTGACGATCATTCCACGCGGCATGGCTTTAGGGCTGACGCAGCAACTGCCTATGGACGAAAAGCATACCTATCCCAGGGAATATCTGCTCACTAATTTGGTCATTCTGTTCGGCGGCCGAGTGGCCGAAGAGCTTGTGCTCGAGCACATGACGACGGGTGCGGAGAACGATATCGAAAAGGCAACGGATCTGGCGCGCCGGATGGTCTGCGAGTGGGGAATGAGCGAAAAGCTCGGGCCAATGACTTTCGGCAAGAAAGGACAAGAGATTTTTCTGGGAAGAGACTTTACTCAGAAAGTGGACTATTCCGAGAGCACGGCCATTGAAATAGACGCTGAAGTCAGGCGCATTATCCAGGAGAGCTACCATCGGGCTACGGACCTGTTAAAGACTAATCTTCGTCTGCTACATAAAGTTGCGGAGAAGTTGCTCGAAAAA
>JAHKKJ010000857.1 GCA_020027655.1 Deltaproteobacteria bacterium
GGAGCTATTCCTGGGCGGGTTGGTGGCACGTGCTGGTGAGCGCTCCGATCTTCCTGGTGCTGCTGCTGGGCTGGTTATGGCGGATTCTTATCTGGGGGCTGTTTCTTTTTCGGGTTTCCCGTCTAGATCTAGGGCTGATGGCGACACATCCGGACCTGGTCGGCGGGCTGCAATTTGTCAGTTTGTCCGTGCGCGCCTTTCTCCTGCTGAGCTTCGCTATCAGCACAAGCGTCGCGGGAGGGGTGGCCTACCGTGTCCTGTACCTGGGCAGCTCTTTTTTCTCCTTCATCTACGTCATTGCCGCCGTGGTTATCCTGAACCTTCTGTTGTTCGCAGCGCCGCTCTTGGTGTTCGGCGGCAAGCTCGTCGAAGCGCGGCGCCGCGGCATAATCGACTACGGCGGGTTGGCGGGAGCGGTGGGAAGCCAACTGGAAAAAAAGTGGCTCGCTTACCGCAAGAGTGTCAATGAAGGGGCGTTGGACGTGCCGCATTTTTCCGCCACCACGGATCTTTATCAAGTTGTTTCCAACGTCTATCAAATGAAGCCTTTTCCGATTGATACTCAGGACCTGATCGCCTTGATCGTCGTGAGCCTGCTGCCGTTCTTGCCGGCACTGCTTCTTGAGATGCCGCTCGACGAGATTCTGTCGGATTTGATGAAGTTGATGTTCTAGCAGGCTGCCGGCCGACCTTCGCCTCGTATTGGACCAAGGTCCAATATACAGACTTCTAAATCTCCGCTAGATTTCCCTCGGCGCCAAAGAGTCAATCAATTTAGGTCGCGCGCCGCGGTTTGGTTTCCGACTGTCATGAGCAAAACCAATCCCACCATTGCCGTTGTGGATGACGATGCATCCGTCTGTCGCGCTATCAGTCGGTTGCTTCGCTCGCTGGGAATGAACGCCAATACGTTCACATCCGGTCGCGAGTTCCTCGAACAGATTGAGACCATGCCATCGTTTCATCCTGACTGTGTCGTGCTCGATGTCCAGATGCCAGGAATGAACGGCCTAGAGGTTCAAGAGCTATTAGTCCGCGGTGACAAACCTCTTCCAGTCATCTTCATCACTGCCCACGACGAGATCGGTGTATGTGAACGGGCGCTGCAGGCGGGTGCAGTGGCCTTCCTGCGCAAGCCGTTCAATGACGAGTTGTTAATCAAAACCCTCGATGAAGCTATCAAACGCGGCGCGGGAGGGTAGGCACAGTGATTTTCTGCAGAGAAAGGATTGTAGAAGAATGAGACGCAATTCGACCCTTAGATCGCCCAGGCGACATTTTTGTTTCGCCGGGACAGTAGCAATTCTGGCAACCGTGTTCATGCTGCTCTCCGGCTGTGTTGTTTACGAGCCTGTTCCCGCGATTGTGCCTGCACCCAGCACCTTTGATCGCGCCTGGAGCGCGGCTATTGGCGCAGCGCAAGATGAGGGGGTCCGAATCACTTCCGAAGACCGAGTGAAAGGAGTGATTAGTGGGAGCAGAGGCGACCAGGACGTGACGGTCAACGTTCGGACACAGGCCGACGGCAACGTTCGCGTCGAGTTTAGCGCCAAGGGGCCCAAAGGATCGGACCCGGGATTGGCCGGTCGGATATCACGCGCTTATGACAGGCGGATGGGACGGTGAGAGAAAAAGGTCTCGTGCTAGGAACTGTTTTACGCATGTTTATTGGCGAGCAGGGAAGAGGAAAAATGCGAAGCACCCGAAACTTGAACTCCGAAACACGAGTTGAATGTGAAATATGGAACTCTAATTAGATCCAGGATAGAGAGGACTGGATAAAACAGTGAGTAAAATTATTTTGGCCGTGCGATTGTTCTTGTTTATGCAGCCATTGCCCGCTCTGGCACAAGATAAGCCGGCGGACAACACGCAGATTCTGCGCGAGAAGATCAAGGAGGACCAGAAGCTTCTGATCGCGAGCAATATGGAGTTGACGGAATTGGAAGCGAAAGGGTTTTGCCCGATCTACAAGGACTATCAGAGGGATGTGTAGTGGATTAACGAGAGTCTCGTCAAGCTGCTGGAAAGTTACGCTGCGGATATAACAACAAACTTGCGGTTACCGTGCCGCTGGTGTAGTAGCGTGGAGTGACGGAACAAGGTCAACACATCGAGAAAATGGCCATCGATGAAAAATGGCGCGACGACGCTTTTGCTTTTACCGCCAAGGGATTTCGTCCCATCGGCATCGAGTTCTTTTCCCCGTCACAGCTGGATGAAGCGCGTATATGGCTGAACGCATAATAGGACATTGTCGATGCGACTGTCACGAGAAAGCTTTGATCTGGATCTCGTCTAAATATGGCTGAACTCAACGTCGCAGCAACGCTCAGGACGCACAAACTGTCTTGGGTGCCAAGGACAACGTGTTCTGGTCAGCGATCGGTTTTAGGTCGAGGCAATCACCACAGATGACGCCGAAACCGTCTATCGGGGTCTGACGAGTCCGTAGATCCGTCATTCCCTGTTGCACCAAAGTGCAATAGACGGCCTCCATCTTTTTTGTTAGCTCTT
>JAHKKJ010000858.1 GCA_020027655.1 Deltaproteobacteria bacterium
TTACAGAGGACTCCGCGAGCGGCGTCCGCAATGTCGGGATGTATAGCGGCCACTTTCGGCCGCCCAATCGTCTGCTGGCCGGCATCGGCCCCTCGCATCACGCCATGCTCTATCACTATCCGAGCGCAAAGGGGCGGCGCGAGTCTCTTCCTGTGGCAATTGTTTTGGGAGCGCTGCCCGACATCAACTATGTGGCGGCGGCCAATCTTCCTTATGGGTTGGACGAGCTTTCGGTGGCCGGCGGGATAAGACGAAGGCCGGTGGAGCTGGTGCACTGCAAAACCGTGCCGCTCGAAGTCCCGGCGGAAGCGGAAATCGTGATTGAGGGAGAAATTTCCACTGAGGAGCTGGAGGCGGAACAGCCTTTCAGCGACTTTCCCGGTTACCTGATGGTGGAGCGCCATCGTCGGCCGGTGGTGAAGCTCACGGCGATCACCCACCGGCGTAATGCGATGTTGACGTCGATACTGGTCGGTTTGCCGCCCAGCGAGTCCAACGGCATCTCACGCAGCTGCCGGGAAATGATTCTCTACAGCTTTCTAAGATACAGCTGCAATTTGCCAGAGGTGTTGGAAGTGTGTTGTCCGGAGATGGGCGGTGGTTGGAACTGGTGGGTCATTCGCATGCGCAACAGCCACCCGAGCAAGCCCTGGCAGGCGCTCCAGGCCGCCTCGGGCAGAGATCCGGCCAACAAAGTGATCATCGTTGTTGATGAGGATATCGATCCGAAAGATCCCGACATGGTGATGTGGGCCATGAGCTTCGCCATGCAGCCGCATCGCGACACGCGGGTGATTACCGGGCGAGTGCCGCTGCTCGACCCTTCGGCCTATTCACTGATCAGCAAACCCGAAGAGCGCAGCTATCCGCCACCGTTCGGTTGCTCCGGAATTCTCATCGATGCGACGCGCAAGGGACCTTACCCGCCGGTGGGATTGCCGAAGCAAGAATATATGGAGCGGGCGCTAAAGATCTGGAAGCAAGAGGAGCTACCGCCGTTAACGCTTAAAAATCCCTGGTACGGATATGCCTTGGGCTTGTGGAACGCGGAAGACGACGAAATGGCGGAGGCCATCGCAAGAGGAGAGCCGGTCAAAAGCGAACGGCCACCGAAGGGATAAGGTCTGAAGTCAGAGATCGCAGAGACTACACCTGAAAAATGGAGCCCGAGGAATCTCATAAGATCGCGCTGAAGATCAATGGCCACGTTCACTCTGTCGAAATAGATTCGAACTGGACCCTCAACGATGTTCTCAGAAATCGCCTGGATCTTACCGGCACCAAGAGAGCCTGCGATTACGGCGGCTGCGGTTCCTGCACCGTGCTCATGGACGGGGTGGATGTTTACTCTTGCTCCATCTTGGCGGTGGAGGCGCAAGGAAAAGACGTCACCACCATCGAAGGCCTTGGAAGTAGTGAGAGCCTTCACCCTTTGCAGAAAAGCTTTGCGCTCTCCTATGCCGCCCAGTGCGGTTGGTGTACGCCCGGTATGATTCTGTCGGCGAAGGCGTTGCTCGATCGCAACCCTAATCCGACTGAAGCGGAAGTGCGGATGGCCCTGTCCGGCGTGTTGTGCCGCTGTACTGGTTATACCTCGATTATACAGGCGGTGCTCGAGGCTGGGCGCGTCATGCGAGGAGAACGATGAGCGCGGAATTATTAACCGTCGGGCAATCGGTACCACCGATTTATGGAATTGAAAAGGCGACGGGCGCTTTGCGTTTTCCCGCTGACATTAACCTGCCCAACATGCTGTGGATGAAGATCCTCAGAAGCCCGCATGCCCACGCAAAAATTGTCGCCGTGGATGCGACGGCGGCGGAGAAGATACCGGGGGTGGCTGCGGTCCTCACCCATGAGGATGTGCCCCGGGTGCTTTTCGGCCCGTATCAAAATGAAATCTATCCGCTCGATGAAGAGATCCGTTTCGTGGGCGACACGGTGGCGGCGGTGGCGGCGAAAGATTGGAATGTCGCCGAAGAAGCGATTCGAGTGATTCGCGTCACTTACGAGGTTTTGCCCGCGGTCCACGATCCCGAATCCGGGGTTCGGCAGGATGCTCCCGCGGCGGTGCTGCATTATCCCGAAAGTCATGAGATCAAGCCTGGTGACATCCGGCCCGACCAGCTTGGAACTCTCGGCAACGTCATCGGACTGAAAGAGGGCGGGCCGACGGTGGTAAACCAGCGCGGGGACGTGAAGCAGGGCTTCGCCGAAAGCGACGTTGTGGTCGAAAGAGTTTTTCGCCAGTCCGAGGTCAACGCGGTGTCACATGAGCCGCGCGCCTGCGTCGCCGTCTATGAAAACGACACCTGCACGCTCTGGTGTTCGGTGCAGGATCCCTATCGCCTCCAAGACAGTACGGCTCGGGTTCTGGGCTTACCCATGGAAGCCGTGCGGGTCGTATCAACGAATCTTGGCGGCGCTTTTGGTGTCAAGGTCACGGGACGATTCGCCGTACTCTGCGCGCTCCTGGCGCGCAAGACCGGTCGGCCCGTCAAGATCTGGTTCACGC
>JAHKKJ010000859.1 GCA_020027655.1 Deltaproteobacteria bacterium
CCGCCAGTGCAAAGCGCAGCTTGTTGTGCTTGACTTCCAAAAGCTCCGCAGTCACCGTTACGCTCTGACCGATTTTGGTGGGGGCGATATGCCTCACGTCCACGTGAATACCCACGGTCTGTTCGTTTTCGTCCAAGTACGGCGCTACCAAGAGCACGCAAGTGTATTCCATGAGTCCAATCATCGCCGGCGTCGAGAAAATATCCGAGACAAGTTGCTTTGCCCGCATCTCGAGCGTCGTTATGTAAGTCTGCGTGTGCGTAAGTCCGCAAACAAGTCCGTCTTTCATACGACTTGTATATCACAAGAAGGCCGAGAATTAATCCCGATTTACATAACCGCTTGGCTCAGCGCAACTCTCAATAACAACGACCTACGGTCTGAAATGCCTGATGCGAAAACTTACCCCTGGTGAGATTGCCGTGATACGATTTTTTTCCACCTGCTTTTAGCCCGTTCGTGATTGTGCTATTCGTTCTCTGACACCAATCGTATCGGCTCTCTAGAATGCGTGAAGAGAACGTCTCCTTTGTTAATCGACGCCGCCAAGCACTGAGCGGTGTTCTGCACCACCCAGAAGCAAGCACTCCCAAAGGAGGGGTCATTCTCTGTCACGGCATGGAATCCAACAAGGAAAGCGACAAGCTTGTGTTGCTTAGCCGAGAACTCGCCCGCCGTGGTCTTCTGGCGCTGCGCTTTGATTTTGCCTGCGCTGGGAAAAGTGGGAAGTTCGAGGAGATTACCTACAGCGGCGAGGTTGAAGATCTGCAGGCGGTGTTTGCCTTCATGCACGATCGCCAAGCGGGGAAGATAGCGATACTGGGTTCGAGCATGGGCGGCACAGTGGCTTTACTTTTTGCGGCCCAGCACACGGGCGTAGCAACGGTCGTGACTATCGCAGCCCCTGTGCATCCGGAACGTTTCGCAAGCCGGCTGCTGATGCCGGCGCAGGTTCGGGAATGGCGCGAAACCGGCTATACGTTCTATCATGGGCTGCGTATTAACGTGTCTCTATTGGACGATTTGGAAAAGATCAACGTACCGGAGGCCGCGCAGAAGATAGACTGCCCCGTACTGATCTTGCATGGTGATGAGGACGATGTCGTGCCGGTAGAAGAAGCTCACGAGCTCTACGGATACTTACCCGGCTCAAAAAGATTGTCGCTCCTCAAAGGGGCGGACCATCGTCTTTCTGATCCAGCTTCAATGAATCAGGCAATATCTGAGGCTATAGCGTGGCTCTGTGAGCATGTCGGATAAGCTTATGCTGAGAAAAACGTTTTCCTGGTTTGCGCTGCCGTTTCTTGCTTGGACAATTTTCTTATACGGCTGCGGTCGGGATTTGGGCACCGCTCAGGGTGTCGCCGACGAATTTGTCGATCAGCACTATGTCAATTTTGACCTGCACAAGGCCAAAGCCTACGCCGTTAGTCTGGCACTCGACAAAGTCAACGAAGAGATCCGCCTTACCGCCGGTCAAAAGATCGACGCGTCGACCCAGAAACCGAAAATCAACTACCGGCTCTTGGAGAAAAAAGAGGGAGAACGACGAGCGTCGTTTCTCTATGAAGGGACGATTCAATCTGACGACGGCTCTTCGTTTACCCGCAAATGGTTGATCGCCGCCCGTAAAGAATCGGATCAGTGGCGCGTGTCGAATTTTACCGAGTCCGATTGAGTAACAGGGGGCGAGTTTCTCTGCCTGTGCGGACACGCAGACAGGTCCGGTCGCGGGCAAACTACAGTCCCGACTTCCGAGTTTAAGGTTCCGGGTTCTAACTCGAAACGCGAAACCCGGAACTCGGTCTACAGTGTGTCGTTCCTTTCCTAGGCACCGGCCGCCTGCGGCGCCGCTGGAGCCGAGGTCACCTGCTGTTGCGTGGGTTTGATCTGTAGCGCCAGACCCGCCGCGATCATCGCGATGACTCCCCCGGAGAGAAAGGCGAATTGGTAGTCGCCCATCCAGGTCCGCAGGGCGCCTGCGGCCGAAGCCATAATCGCCGCGCCGACCTGATGGGACAGAAAAATCCAGCCGTACACCTTGCCGACATTTTGCTTGCCGAAAGTATCGGCGGTGAGCGCCATCGAGGGCGGAACCGTCGCAAACCAGTCCAATCCGTAGATCACAGCAAAAACAATCAGGCCGAAATAATCTTGCACGAAGGGCAAGAGAAGCAGGGACAGACCGCGCAGCGCATAAACCAAGGCGAGCCACCTCTGCGGTTGTACCCGATCGATCATCCAGCCGGAAAAGATCGTGCCGACCATGTTGAGCGCGCCCATCACGCCCAGCAAAGAGGCCGCCGCGATCTGGGGAATTCCCATCTCGATCTCGTGCGGAATCAGATGCGTGCCGATCAGGCCGTTGGCGGTTCCGCCGCAAACAAAGAAACTGCCGGCAAGTAACCAAAAAGTCGGATGACTAACCACTTCCCTGGCAGTGATCGTAGCGTTCTTGGCCGGCACGCCGCGCAGGGACGCGGCGGCGACGGTACTCGCGGTTCCGGGCTGTCCG
>JAHKKJ010000019.1 GCA_020027655.1 Deltaproteobacteria bacterium
GTGTCAGGCATTCGTATTGACTTATTACACAGGGAAGAGAAAAAGGGGGGCGGGCTACTGTTCTTCCCGAAAGAGGTAGCGAAACATTATCTCGATAAAACAAAAGAGGTCATAAGATGGCTCAAACAAGACCCGAGATTAAAGAGATCGTAGAGAAATATCGCGCACAGCTTGTTGGCCTCGGCATTCATCCTGTCCAAGTCTACCTATATGGTTCCCACGCTAAAGGAACAGCAACTGAAGGAAGTGACGTCGACTTAATTGTTGTGTCTCCAGACTTTTCTTCTCTCAACTTCCGGGAACGACTAGAGATACTTGGTATAGCCGCAGCGCGTCTCCTAAAACCGATCCAGGCAGTGGGATATACTCCTGACGAAATGACCGCTAAAGCCTACACTCTATTCTTGGAAGAGGTCCTTACCACCGAAGCTATCACGATATAGTTGCGTGAGATCGTTTTTTGTCTGCATAGTCGCGCCTAACTAATTGAGGTTTGCGACCACTGAGATATAGTCCCTGATCAGAATCTCGGCAATCTGGATCCGGTTGCCTTGAATCTGTGTCGAATCTGGAATCCGGAAATCTGTTTCTGCTTGTGAAAAATTGCCTCCACGTTTGTGGAAAAAGAGGTAGCTGATTCATACTCAAAGTTGGCTGGCTTCTTGACTCCACGGCGTGAATTCTTCCAGTCCTAACTGATCGAGCGTGTTCTTGAATGGGCGACCCGTGCGCTCGTGACGGCCTGAGAGGCGGTAGTATTCGAAAATAAGATCGGGTAGCCACTTGGCGATGGTGAAGCCTTTGTATTTACCGTCGGGGATGGGCTCCAAAAACCTTGGGCCGACGTCTTGCCAATCAAAGTCGGCGATCCAGCCGCGCTGCGTGCCGAAGACGCTCTGGAGAATCATGCTGCGGTGGCCGGCTTCGAGTGCTTGATCCATCGTGAAGTTCCAGCCGGTGATCGCGTTGAAGGCATCGACGATGCTGTTCAGTCCATCCGGTTTTTGGTTCATCTGCGCGAACCAACAACCGCCGAAGATGCCGGTGAATTGGCGGTATTGCTCGGAGAGGACATGCGACCACGCCCAGCCATCGGGGCTGTCGGCACTAAGCGGTCCCCAGGTCTCTCGATAGCGCAGATCGGGGGGCGGTTTAGTGGAGCCTCCGCCTTGTGGCTTCATGCCGCCGCTGGCCACCAGTTCGCGCAGCATCTGTCCGAGCATCGGGCGCCATTCATGCATCGCGGGGGTTCCGCCTTTGGTATGGACCGCCCACTTGGGCGCGTCGCCACCGATGGCCTCGGCGAGTTGCTTGGGACCTTCAGCAAGCAAATTGCCGAGCCAACCTTCGCGCCGAGCTGCCATTTCTAGTAGTTTGCCGACCGCTTCGACGTTGCCCCATTCCAACTTCAACCCGTTGGTTCGGTCGGGACCCAGAAGCCCTTTCTCCCACGCTTCAAACGCGACACCGGCGCCGCATGAGAAGTGGCTGCATTCGATGCCAAGATTGTTGATTTTCTCGGCGAGATACAACACTGCATTGCCTTTGATCCCAAGATTGAAGAAAGTATCGAGCCATTCACCGCCGGCGTTAAAGTGAACAACGGTTCCTTTAAATTCCCCTTCGCCTAGCTTGGCGTCCCAAGGGCAGAGCCTGGCGCATTGAAAGCAGGGCCGGAGAACCACATCGTTATCGCCGAAACCGTGAATGTGTGCGGGCGAGAGTTCAGTACTGCGCCAGTTTAGATTGTTCAGCACTCCCCAAGCTTCACCGTGGCCGTACTTGGTTTTTTTCTTTTTCACATCATGCTGCTCCAGCGTTTGGCGCCAGCGCCAGCCGGCGTCGACCAACTTCGCCTTGTCACGAAAACTCGGCCGCTTTGTGCCGTGCACGACGATGGCCTTGAGCTTCTTCGATCCCAAAACCGCGCCGCCGCTGTGAGCGGCGAAGTGATTGTAGTCGTTGGCGAGCATGGCGGCCCGATTCATGTTTTCACCGGCGGGGCCGATGCACAGTACTTTCGCTTCCCGATGCCCCACTGCTTCGCGTAAACGATCTTCCGTCGCGCGGGTGCCGAGGCCCCAGAAACTCGCGGCGTCGCGCAGCTCAGCCTTGCCTTCGTTGATGTAAAGATAGACGGGCTTTGGAGAAGCGCCGGTAAGTATAATACCGTCGTACCCTGCCGCTTTGAGATAAGTCGCCCAGTATCCGCTCGTCGCCCCGCGTCCGAGCGTCGTGTTGGTGAGAGGGCTTAGATACACGGCGGTCATCTTGGTGCCCCCGGGGGTGAAGCCGTTGCCGGTGAGCGGGCCGGTCATCATGACGACGATATTCTCCGGCCCCAACGGTGTGGCCTCCAGGGACAACTCCTTCAACAAAATGTAGGAAGCCAATGCCTGCCCGCCGATGAATTTTCTTAGAATAGGTTCTTCGGGCAGATTCTCATCGCGCAGGGAGCCTGTCGTGAGATTAACCCGCAGGATCTTGCCCATGTAGCCGCCGGGGAGGGGAGTCGTTCGCTGGAGCGGGAATGTGATCATCTCAACATTGACCTTTCTGCGAATTTCCTCACGATGTTGTCAATACTTCAGATGCGCTCACGATGTTCCGATTCCCGCGTCTCGGGTTTCGGGTTAACAGAAGACTCTGGACACGAGACTCGGGACTTTACCTTGCGCCGAAGATTGCCCGCATCTCTTCGCCCGCCGGTCCGTATTCTTTCGCCAAGCCCGGATCGCTGGCGATGAGCTTGACTTGCCGCAGCGAGAACACTTTTGGCTCGATGTCGCGGTGGCCGGGAATTCTCCCCTGGTCGCGCAGCATCCTCTGGCCGTCGGCCGAAAGAATGAAACTCATGAGTAGTTTGCCGGCGTTGGGATGAGGGGCGGACTTGGCCAAGGCGACCGGATGGACATAAGTAATCACCGGCTCATCGAAGACGTACTGCACGGGACCGCCTTGTCCCTTGATGCGCGCGACTATGTGAGCGTAGGTGTTGGTTACAACATGAAACTCGCCGGCGGCGAGAAGCTGAGCGGTGATGTTGTGGCCATCGCGGATGCCGGGCTGCTGTGCGGCCAGCGCCTTCAAAAAACCTCTCGCTTTCTCCTTTCCCATGCGGCGCTGCAGGTTCACGTACCACTCCGGATCCTGGAGATTGACGCCGATTTTTCCTTTCCACTTCGGCGCGAGCAAATCCTCGTATTTTTTCGGCGTTTCGTTCGGAGCGACGAGTTGCGTGTTGTAGGCCATGGTGTTGAGCAGAGAGTGAACGTTGATCCAATGGCCGTCGGGATCCTTGAAGCCCTCCGAGTAGGCGGACGCCTCAGCAGGAACAAACTTCTGCGTGAGTCCTGCTTCTTTCATGAGCTGGACTTGAAATCCGGCCGAAGTCACAACGTCCACGGCGAAACGGCCTGCCCTCGCTTCCGTTATGGCGCGCTGCAGAACCCGCTCGCTGGTGGCACGGTAGAAAGACGGCTTGATGGTCGGATATTTTTTCTTGAATGCATCGATGAGGGTGACGATCTGCTCGTTGTTCAACGAGCTATAAAGAACGACTTCGCCTTCGATTCTGGCGGATTCTTCCAGCGTTGCGGCTTTTGGAACCGCCGTCAATAGAGTACACGCGGTGAGAACCGCAAATAGTAAAGTGCCCAATTGTCGCGCCTTCATCGTTGTCTGCTCGTTCAAGCATGGCCGACGAAGAGGTCGTCCATCGGCAACGTGGTCCTCATGAGACCCTGCTCGATCTGGTAACGGTTCAGGGCCGCCAATGAGCGCTTTTCATTCTTGCCCATGATGTAAGCGTAAGGATCTTCGCCGAGCACGTCTCGTTCCTTAGCGTAGCCCGCGATTTCCTCGCCGTCCATGTACGGCGCCGCGGCGTCTCGCGATTCCATAAAGGCCCGGGTCAGTTTTCCTGGGAAGTCGGGATAGCGATCCACGATTTCCCGGCGGATCGAAAGCACATGCATGATCGGGTTGATGCCCGTTTGTTTGGTGTAGCGAACGATTTCCTCGTTGTCTTCGAAGAGCGGCTTTACGCCCGGGTAGGCCGCCATCATGGGCGGGGTCTCGCCGCCGCCGAATAATCCCAAGTAGCCCGAATCGCCCGGCACAACAGCGCCGTGCAATTCGCCCTCGCTGAGCATCTTGGAGAGTTGCAGCTTCTCTTGTCCGAAAGGGGGCGGCGGGTCGATGCGCTCCACTTTGACGGGCAGCTCGTGGCCGATGAAAACTTCCCGGCCGGAGACGAACCATTGCATGTCCGTGGTCTTAATATCGTGGGCGTCGAGCAAGTAGCCGCGCGCCCAGACGACGGCCGTGGCTCCGTAACGGAAGCAGCCAAATTTTTTGCCTTTGAGCTCCGACGGGTGTTTTAATTTGCCTTCGCAGTGGTAGATGTTGCGCTGGCGCGGGCCGCGTTCAAAGAATACAGGGATCGCCAGAAGCTCCTGCCCCTTTTCGATGGCGCGGAGCAGGCTTGCCGCGGAACATTCGCCGACATCCCACTGGCCGTGAAGAAATTTGTAATGACGCTCCCCGGAAGAAACGAAGTTGGGGTCGATGTCCAGTTCATAGCCCTCGACGCCGACCTTGCCGTCGATCATCGCGCGGCAGCGGGGATGATCGGGTAGGCCGAGGGTGATACGAGGTTTGTTTGCCATAGATGACTCCTTTCTCAGCTACGAAAATTCAAGATATGAGTTCCAATCGTTCAAGCCGTTCAAAACGTTCAAATCGTTTGATCGAGCCCGGAACGACTTGAACGGCTGGAACTTTTTGAACGATTTGAACCATGGGTTTAACGCGCACCGCCGAAAATCTCGCGATAGCGGTTGCCGATGGCCTGGTATCTTTTTCCGATATCGAAAATGTCGGGCATACGCACGTCTTGGCCTTCGAGGAGCTGGCTCTCGGGTGATTTAACTCTAGTATGGGCGGGCATACGGTTGGTCGTCACGATGACTTTTTGCCCTTCTTCGGAGAGCAGATAGTCGATGAATAGCGCGCCGGTATAGGGCCGCGGCGCGCCGGCGCTCATGAATACCAGGCTCGGACTCAAGAAGTAGGGCTGAATAGGCGCAAAAGCCAGCGGGGCTCCTTGTCGGCTTAGCGTCAGCACCGAGTTGAGATTGGTTTCCACCGCCATGTCGAATTCCCCGGCCGCCACCAGTTGCGTCATGAGACGCCGTCCGCGCTGGTGCGAGATATTCTGCTCGTTCAACCGTTTCATAAAACGCAGTCCCGCCTCTTCGCCGAGATATTGGAGCATGGTGCCAAACCAGACATAAGACTGGCTGTCCATCGTCAGCTTACCCTTCCATCGTGGCTTTAAAAGATCTTCCACCGCACGCGGAGCCTCGTCTTTCTTAACCTGGCGCGTATTATAGGCGCTTACCATGATGTTGGTCATGTAAGCAGTCCACAGGCCCTCTTTGTCCTTGAAACCCTCACGATAGAATTCCCGTTCGGGAGAGCGGTAACGCGCGGCGACTTTCTTCTCGATCAGCGCAAGCACGCCTAACTGGCCGCTCAGCACGACGTCCGATAGCGGTTTTCCTGCCCGGCTTTCCGTGTCTATGCGCGTAATGATGGCGGCGCCGGAGAAATGAACGCTGGCGGTCTTTAAGCCGGGATATCGTTTCATGAATCCTTCGGTGAGCGGTTTCATCGCCGCGACATCCATGTTGGCATAGATGACCCCTTCGCCTTCGTTTTTGGCACCTTCCAGCAGACGCTGCTGGCGCTCTTGGGTAGGCAGTTTTTCCAGCGCCGCCAACTTGGACTCGGCAGTTTGCGCCTGAAGCTGCGAAGTGGTCCATACAAGGCAAGTGAGAGCCACAAATGCCACAACCCAAGGTCTCATCTGATTCTACTCCTTCTTGCGGCGGTTCATCGCCAGTCTTACGATCGGCTCACAGGTAGCCTCTTTCGCGAAAGTATTTCTTTGCTCCCGGATGGAGCGGGATGTTCAACTGGCCGGCTTCGCCGCCCCGACAAAACTCGCGCATGGTCATGGGCCGTTTGTCGAAATGATCCACCGGGATTTGCTTGTAACAGAGATCTACCGCTTTGGCCATGTTGTAGGCGACATCGGAGGGCAAATCGGCATGGCAAAAAAAGGTCCAGCCGCTAAAGTCCACGGTGCGAATATCCCGGTCCATCTTTGGGTAGTGCTTCCTTGTCAGCATAGCGCTGGGAAACCCAATCTTTTCCATTTTGCGCAGAACTGCATCGTCAAGTGGCAAGAATCGCATGCCTGCGTTGAGCGCGGCGGCGCCCCAGCTTTTCACACCTTCGTCGAAGACGGCGTCGGCCTTTTCAAGGCGGATTGCGTCCAAGCGTTCCGGGCTGCTGGGGCTCGCAGCTTCCATGACTTTACCGCCCCAGCGTTCGATGTCGGAGAGGCGAATACCATAAGCTTTGAGAACCTCTTCGATCGCGTAGAGCGTTGTTTGCAACTTCCCTTTGCGGCGAGTGGAGATGCGCAACGGATACTTTTGCTTTTTTATGTCTTCGAGGGACTGAATACCGCTGTCCTTGCGCACGGCGAAGATCAGCCGGTCCCAGGTTGGAAACACGCCGATGGCGCGGAGCGGGATTTGTTTCTTGTAAAAGCCGACTCCGAGATAAGCCATTCGCGACAGTCCTACCGGATTGCCGAAACCGAAGTCGTATTTCTTCTTGTCCACCAGGATTGCCGGGCCCGTGCCGCCGAGCTCCGAATCCCGCCAGCCCATGGCGACGTCCAACTGTGATTGGCGCGGGAGCTGGACGTTGTTGAAGAAACTCAAACTGACGACGTTCGCGATGTCGACGCGCTTGGAGGTCGCCGCGATAGAGAGTTTGATCGGTTCGTTCATTTAGTTGCCTCACCCTCGTGAATGTTTTTCGCTACGTCGGCCTCCCGGCGCCTGGAAGTGAAGTTCCCTTCGTCGTCGTTGCGGGCGTGATTCTCTGACTTAGAATTCGCCGTGTCAAGAGAAACCGACCCCGCTCCTCGATTTGCTTCCTAGGGTTTGTTCTGATTATGATTCTTGCTCAGGTAACGCAAGGTGGCGCAGACCTTTTTTAAAGTCGTAACGCCTCAAGAAGCATTGAGAGCGCTGCTGCAAGTGTCCCCCGTGGGAACAGAGCGGATTCCAACCGTCCGGGCGCGGGCTCGTGTTTTGGCCGAGGATCTTTATTCCAACGTCGACCTGCCGCACTTCCACCGCGCCGCCATGGACGGCTACGCCGTCAAAGCAAAGGACACATTCGGCGCGAGTCAGAGTCTGCCGGCCTATTTGAAGCTTGCTGGCGTCGTTGAAATGGGCAAGGAGGCGACGCAACTGTTGGGAGCCGGTGAGGCGATACGAATCTCCACAGGCGGTATGCTGCCGCCGGAGAGCGACGCGGTGGTGATGGTCGAATATACCGATGAAACCGATGCGGGATTGGTCGAAGTGCATCGCAGCGTTTCGCCGGGGCAAAATGTCATTCAAATCGGCGACGACATCAAAAAAAGCGAGCTGGTTTTCTCGCGCGGGCGGCGGCTCAGGGCGCACGACCTGGGCGCGCTCACCGGTGTCGGGGTCTCTTCCATCCTGGTTTACATGCGGCCCCGCATTGCGCTGATTTCCACCGGGGATGAGATCGTTGATGCCGACACGGAGCCACTGCCCGGACAGGTGCGAAACATTAATCAACACTCGCTTGCCGGTCTCATCGAAGGGTGCGGCGGTGAATTACGCGATTGGGGCGTTGTCCGCGATGACAAAGATCAGTTGATCCGAGCCATTGGGGAAGCCCTGCAGTGGAGCGATCTAGTGCTACTTTCCGGGGGTAGCTCGATGGGCGCGAAAGATATCGCGCTGGAAGCAATCTTATCATTTCCCGATTCGGAATTTATCTTTCATGGAATCTCAGTGAGTCCTGGCAAGCCGACTATTTTTGCCAAGGCGTGCGGCAAGCCGATCATGGGCCTGCCGGGTTATCCGGTGTCGGCGTTGGTGATTTTCGATCTTTTTGCCGCGCCTGTGCTCCGCAAGATCGGCGGCGAGGAGGTAACGGGCATAAATCAATTCGCGAAAACTCTGCGGGCGACTTTGAAAACCAACATAGCGTCGCAAGTGGGCCGAGAAGATTATGTTCGTGTGACTTTGCAGCATGATTCCGAACGGTGGTTGGCGACGCCTCTGCCGAGCAAGTCAGGAGCTATTTTCACTTTGGTCAAAGCGGATGGGATGGTTCGAATCGATCTCAACCAAGATGGGCTGGAGCAGGGAGAGGAAGTCGAGGTGATATTATTCTAGTTTCGAGTCCCGTGTTTCGGGTTTCGAGTTCCCTTCCCAAACCCTAAACGCGGGACCCGAAACCCGGAACTCGGAACCGCCGAAGGGCCATGGCGCGTAAGCGATATCTAAAGAAAACTCCTTTGGAAGAGGCCAGAAAGCTTTTTTTGGCAGGTATCGATGCGTCAAAATTGGCCAGCGAAACCGTGCCCGTCGATGATGCGCTCAATCGCATCACCGCGGAACCCGTGTTCGCAAAGATTTCATCGCCCCATTACCACGCCGCCGCCATGGACGGCATCTGCGTCCGCGCCGAGGATACGTTTGGCGCGACTGAGTTTGTCGGAAAGAAACTTAGCCGGGCCTTGAAGGATGTGGCGGAGCCGGGTGCCTTTGCTTATGTGGACACGGGTAACTCTCTCCCTGCTTGGGCCAACGCAGTCATCATGATTGAAAAAGTGCGGCAACTCGATGATGAAACGGTGGAGATTTTCGAGTCGGTGGCACCCTGGAATCACGTCCGACTGGTTGGTGAGGACGTCGTCGCCACGGAATTGCTCTTGCCGCGCTCCCACCGGTTGCGCCCCTACGATCTGGGCGCATTGCTCGCGTCAGGGCACACCTCCGTGCGGGTGAAGGCCCATCCCAAGGTAGGAATCATTCCTACGGGCGATGAGTTGATCCAGCCGGGGGAAGAGACAACACCCGGAGCGGTCATCGAGTTCAACTCCACCGTCTTAGCGGCTTTTGTGCGCGAGTGGGGTGGAGCGCCGGTTAAGTATCCCAAAGTGAAAGACGATGCTGAGTTGCTCAAGCAGGCGCTAGGTCGGGCGGCTCATGAGTGTGATGTGGCTACGATCATCGCCGGATCTTCCGCCGGCGAGCATGACTTGACCGCGGACGTGGTCGCCGCTGCGGGTGAATTGTGGGCGCACGGCATCGACGTGATGCCTGGAAAACCTGCGGTCTTAGGCGCGGCGAACGGCAAGCCGGTCATCGGTTTTCCGGGTTATCCAGTGTCGGCGATCGTTATCGCGCGAGAAATCTTGAGACCGGGTTTGGAGAAGTTTCTTGGTTGCGCGGCGCCATCCTACCCCCGAGTTCGTGCCGTCGTACCGAAAAAGCTCGCGTCTCATCTCGGCCTCGAAGAATTTATCCGCGTAACTTTGGGACGCGTTGGAGAAAAATTGGTCGCCGTGCCGCTGGCGCGCGGCGCCGGGGTGATTACGACAATGGTGCACGCCGATGGATTATTGCGCATCCCAAGCTTTATCGAAGGCTTGAATGCAGGCGAGGAAAGGGAGGTGGAATTGCTGCGGCCCGAAGAGGAAATCGAAAATACCATCCTCTGCACGGGTAGCCACGACCTCGCCATCGGAGTACTCGAAGACCAACTCAAGCTGCGACACCCCGGACTGAAGATCGCAGCAACGAATGTCGGCAGCTTAGGAGGCTTGCTGGCTTTGCAGCGCGGTGAGACCCACATCGCTGGCACTCATTTGCTTGACCCGGAAACGGGCATCTACAACATCCCCGACATTAAAAAAACGATTCCCAACACTCCGGTCGTCTTGGTTCATCTGGCTCTACGAGAACAAGGTATTCTGGTGCGGCGCGATAATCCGAAAGCGATTCGCGGCCTGCGCGATCTCACTCGAAAGGATTGCCGGTTTGTCAATCGACAACCGGGTTCCGGGACACGTGTTTTGCTCGATTACGAGCTCAAAAGATTGAGAATTGACCCGGCTTCCATTCATGGCTACGAGCGGGAAGAGTTTACCCATATGGCGGTCGGGGTAGCAGTCGCAAGTGATCTGGCCGATGCCGGACTCGGAGTGCGCGCGGCGGCCCAGGCCCTAGGGCTTGATTTCATTTCGCTAGCCAACGAGCAGTACGACTTGTTGTGTCTCCGCCCGTTTTATGAATCGGCAAGAGGAACGCAGCTGATGGCAATCGTTCGCTCCCAATCTCTGAAAACAGCGGTCGCCTCCCTGGGCGGCTATGATCCGGTCAAGGCCGGAGAAGTTCTTTACCAGCAGTAACTCCACCGTCGTTATTTCCCCATTCGAAGTCATCGGGGCCGCAGTTTTATCCCGCTCAACGACAACGCTGTTCAGTTGCCGCGACATTGAACCATTTGTGCAGTCTTTTCCAAGCTGGTCCCCCACTGAACTAGGCAGTCGTGGTTTGTCCTAGGTTGTCCATTTTTGTACTTGAAGAGCTCCAACTTCTGTTGCGCTTCCCTTTCGAAAACAGCCAGTTAGATGCAAATTTTTGCTGGCATCGGCATTGCGTTTCGCCCGCCTGAGGAAATTTTCGATGGATGAGAAATTAGAAAACATTCGTTTACTCACTCTTTCTGAAGCTGCAAATCTTTTGCAGGTTTCAACCCGGACACTGCAGCGAATGATCCGTAATGGGGAACTGCCGGCTTTCAAGGTTGGAGGTCAGTGGCGGCTGCGTGAAACACAGCTGAGGCTGTGGGTGGAGGATAGGGAAAACTCGCTTGTTAAGCTGGAAAAGGAGAGTCGTGACATATGAGGAATGAGGTGTTCTCGCGTCTTCGCTCTCGGTTGTTTTGCTTCATTGTACGCCTTCGCTCGTCGATTTATCGCGCGCCTCACAGCCTGCAAACAGTGTTTTTAGCAACCGGCTAGTCCAAGGAATGAGCTTTCAGTAGCTGGCAAGCGGGTCCAAGGGTGAAGACGCTGCAGAAAGAAAAATCCCCTCTGAGTTCATCTCCTGGTTACGGACTTCGCGTGCGCCTTATTCTGCTGGTCTTTATTGCCGTCGTCCCAGCGCTCATCCTTATCCTCCATAATGCGAAGCATGATCGCGATGTGAGCGCCGAGAGAATTCAAGAAGATGCTCAGCGGATCGTTGAGATCGCCGCTGCACGTCAAGCACACTTCATCGATTCGGCGCGTCAACTATTGGCGGTATTGGCGGAAGTGCCTGAAGTGGCAAGGGGTGACTCCATGGCCTGCAATCGGTTTGTGAAAGGACTCACAGATCGCTACAGCGTTTACGCCAATCTCGGCGTTATCGACGTGGAAGGCAATCTAGTGTGCAGCGCCGTCGGATTCGCGGGGATGGTTAACGCCGCTGATCGATCCTATTTTCGCAGGGCCAAGGGCTCGAAGAGCTTCTCCATCGGGGATTACCAAGTCGGAAGAGTGACCGGCAGGGGAAGCGTCAATTTTGGCTATCCGATACTGAACCGTTCCAGGGAAGTTGGCGCGGTAGTCTTTGCGGCGTTGGACCTCGCTTGGTTGACGCAGTTAACCGGAGAGGCCCGATTGCCTGATGGGGCGTCGCTATCCATCTTAGATAGTCAAGGGACCATTCTGGCCAGATTCCCTGATCCGGAGAAGTGGACCGGGAAGCCTGTGCCGGATGCACCCCTGTTTCAGATTCTCCAGCTGCGGGACCAAACAACAAGGGAACTCATCGGCGTAGACGGTGTGAAGCGGTTGTACGCGTTCACTACTCTAAGCGGGAAACCGGAGACCGGACAGATGTATGTGGTCGTCGGTATCCCGAAGGAGATTGCTTTCGCCCAGGTCAACCGTACGCTGTACTGGAATCTCGGCTGGCTCGGAGTGGCCTGCTTATTGGCCCTGGCAACGGCCTGGTTTATCGGTAACCGGCACGTGGTCGCTTATGTTAGCGAGCGCGCAAGGGCCGAAGAAGCCCGTCTTCACTTGGCTTCGATTGTCGAGTCTTCCGAAGATGCGATCATTGGCAAATCCTTAAATGGCACCATTACCAGTTGGAACGACGGGGCGGAGGTGATGTACGGCTACACGGCGGAGGAAGTTAAGGGTCAACCGATTACCATATTGAACCCGCCGGACCGGCCCAATGAAATTCCTCAATTGTTGGAAATGGTCAAGCAAGGAAAGGGAATCAATCGCTATGAAACGGAACGGATCAGAAAAGACGGCCGCCGGTTGTACGTTTCGGCTTCCGTATCCCCGATCCGGGATTATGAAGGAAAAGTCGTCGGCGCTTCGACCATCGGTCGCGATATCACTGCGCTGCGAAAAGTGGAGGAGAAGCTTCGTGCTCATGCCAGCCAGATGGAAACGCTCTACACCATTGGACAAGAAATAGGCAGAACGCTCGCCCTCGATGAGGTGATCCAATATGCTTTGGATCGAGTCGTTTCGGCATCCGGTTTTGACGTCGCATTCATACACTTTTCTGGCAAATCATCCGCTCCTACGGTTTACGCTGCCGGTAGCGCGTCGCGATCGTCAGCGGAGCAACTGCAGCTCCTGGCGCGTTTAGGAGAGGATTTTGAACGAAAGATAACCGTATGCCAGGAGCCGTGGTTTGTCGAAGATGCCGCGGCTCTGGCGGAGCTAAAAGAGCTGCAGGCGTTTGAAGGCATGAGGGCATTGGTAGTACTGCCGTTGTCCGGTGGCGAGCAGCGTCGGGGTACGCTCACATTGATGAGCCCGAGAGTTCACACGTTTGGTCCTGAGGAGTCACAGTTTCTTCAAGCCTTGGGGCAACAGATCGCTCTGGCCATCGAGAACGCGCAACTTTATGGCGCCACCGTAGAAGTCAATGCTCATCTCAAGCAAGAGATAGAAGAACGCAACCGGGCAGAGAAAATATTGGCAGATTTTACGGCCATGGTGGTTCATGATCTACGATCACCTTTGTCAAATGTGGTGTCGATTGCGGAGTCGCTCCAAGGTGGATTGTTTGGGCCGGTCAATGAACAGCAGAACAAGTGGCTTTGGAAGATCGAGACCAACTGTAAAGGCCTCATCGAACAGGTCAGCGATTTTTTGGATCTTTCAAAAATCGAAGCCGGACACATCGAATTAGTCAAGAAACCGGTTGATCTTAAGGCGCTGATCCACGAAATCTTGGTGGAGCACTCGATCCAGGCCGACAAAAGACAAATCTCATTCAGAAATAAGATCGACAGAGAGTTGCCGACAATCTGGCTGGATCCTCGCCGCTTCAGCCAGGTGTTAAGCAATCTTCTCAACAACGCTCTGAAATTTTCCGACGACGGGGGGGACATCGAAGTGGGCGCCGGCCGTGGTAGCGGTAACGAGGTCAACGTGTGGGTCAAAGACGCAGGGATTGGCATCGACATCGATGAAATCGGCCAGATATTTGAAAAGTATCGCCAGGTCTCAAGCGGAAGAAACTCCGGGCACAAAGGAACCGGCCTGGGATTAGTGATCTGTAAAAAAATCGTCGAGGCTCATGGCGGACGGATCTGGGCTGAAAGCCAAAAAGGGAAAGGCGCGACGGTTTTCTTTTCCTTGCCAATAACCGCGTCGAGCTCTGGAGCAAATTGAAATTAACCCGAGCGAGGTCGCAGCACTATGAGTCCGCTCAACACTCCAACTAATTTTGAGCGCCGTCAGCTTTACCCGGCAGAAGATCGGGTGGACGTCTCTAGTGAGCTTCAGACGCTGCACGAGATCAGCCGTACGATTCTGGATTCCCTCGATCTCAAGGTGATGATGGAGGGAATTCTGAATAAAGCCGCGGCAATCGGTGGTTTCGATATCGGGATGATTTGCTTTGTGACCACAGTGCGACAGACGCTGGAGCCCGTCGCCCACTGTGGATTTCGCGATCACGAAAATTTGACGACCTATCGCGAACACATGAGAGAGCAATCCACCGCTGGGATCGTTGATCGAGTGATAGCAACAAAGGAGATCCGTGTAGTCGACCTTCATAAGACCGGAGGGATACGTACCTTTAGACGCGAAGACGTCCGCTCTTTGGTTGTCGTCCCGCTCCGCACGGATCAGGATGCGTTGGGCGTCATGTACCTCGGCAGCCGCCAGGCCAGGGAGTTTGAACCCAGCCACATCCGCCTCTTTGAAGCCGTTGGAACTCAAGCGGGGATTGCCGTGCAAAAAGTCAGATTGTTCGAGGCGGTGGAAAGACGAGCCAAAGAACAAGAGGCATTGAATGTTATCGCCACCGCTACCAGCCAGTCGCTTGAGCTAAAAGAGCTTTTTGAGATCGCGGCGGATAAAACCGTCATGGTAACGGAACGACAGCGGATTAACTTCAGACTCAAAGATTCGCTTACTGGTAAGATCGACCTGGTCGCTTATCGAGGATTTACCGATGCAGAGATAGAAGCGCTCCGTCGTATCACGCCGCACCCAATGAGCGAAGAGGTTTTCGCATCGGGAAGGCCACTGGTGATCAATGATCACGTAGGGCCCGGAGTTTCCGGGCTTTTGGCAAGGACTCAGTCGGTGGCATGGATTCCTGTCAAAGCCGGGTCAAAGGTTGTTGGAGTTCTAGGTATTTCCGACGATCAATCGAGACCCTTTACTCCTAACGAGGTGGAGTTGCTCCAGGCCATCGGCAGCGTAATCGGCGTCGCCATTGAAAATGCCCGGCTGTTTGAGCAAACGAGAATGCAGGCGGCCGAGCTGGAGCAATCAAATCAGGCGAAGGATGAATTGTTGGCTGCCATGGCGCAACAGAAAGAAGAATTGTCCCGCCTCAACGCCGGATTGGAGTGTGAAATCGCCGAGCGAGGACGAGCCAGGGCGGAAATCGCCGCTAAGAACCGCGACCTCGAGACCTTGCTCTACGTGACCTCCCACGATCTCAGAGAGCCACTGCGGGCCATCGAGAACTTCTCGCGCATTGTCAATGACCGCTATAGTGAGCGGCTTGACGATAAAGGCCAGGATTTTCTGCGGCGCATCATTTCGGGAGCCCAGCGGTTGAACCGTTTGCTCGATGATATATTGACGCTCTCCCGCTCCCAGCGGATCGGGGTGCCCAGTGAAGAAGTTGACGGCGAAAGTATCGTGAGCGAGGCCTTAAAGCGTCTCGAAGGCAAAATCAACGCCACCCGTGCTCGGGTTCACGTGGCGAAAGACTTCCAGGGACTACGAGTGGACAAGACTTGGGCGACCCAAGCAATCTACAACCTCATCGCCAATGCTCTTAAGTTCACCCGCGACGGCGCAGCGCCTGATGTGGAGATCGCGCCCTATCGGCCGGAGGGGCCGGGCCGGAATGCGATCGGCATCGTGGTGCGCGACCGTGGTCCGGGGATCGCGCCGGAGCATACGGAGAGAATATTTCAACTTTTTCAGCGGGCCGTAGGGCGAGAGGTCGAGGGGACGGGGGCGGGACTTGCCATCGTGCGGCAGATTGCCGAGCGCCATGGCGGCAGCGCCTGGGTAGAGCCCCGCCAAGGCGGCGGTTCGGAATTTATCATTACGTTCGGCTAAGGAAAAGATTTGGCAGGAGGCGCTAGGTAATAATGGACACTCAACCCATGGAAATCCTCTTGGTGGAAGATAATGAAGACGATATTTTGCTCGAGCAGGAGGCGTTAGCCGATGCCAAGCTCGTCAACTTGATGTGCGTGGTACGGGATGGAGAAGAGGCCATGGCCTACTTGCGGCGCCAGGGCAAGTATCAAAACGTCAAGATGCCGGGCCTTGTCCTTCTAGACATCAATATGCCCAAGAAAAACGGCTTCGAGGTGCTCAATGAAATAAAATCCGATCCCGCCCTGATGCACATTCCGGTGGTCATGCTCACCACGAGCGACAGTGAAGCCGATATTGTCAAGTCCTACGCCAAAGGAGCCTGTTCATACATCACTAAACCGATGGACTTCGACAAATTCAAAGACGTGGTCAAGCAGTTTGCCCTTTATTGGGTCTTGGTGGCTAGGGTTCCGTCGCAGCAAAGGTGAAGGGTATGCGCGTTTTGCTCGTCGAAGACAATGACGACGACGCTCTGTTGATTCGAGAATCGTTGTCCGGGACGGCGCTGGAGATCGATCGCGTTGAGCGGCTCTCGACGGCGCTGGCAGAGCTGACGCGAGGAAAATTTGACGCAGTCTTATTGGATCTTTCGCTTCCCGACGCCTGGGGACTGGAGTCGATCGGTCGTTTGCGGCGCGAAGCCGCGGCCGTGCCCATTGTGGTTTTGACGGGACTGAACGATGAAGAGATCGCCATGCGAGCTGTGGAGGAGGGCGCGCAGGATTATCTCTTCAAGGGA
>JAHKKJ010000244.1 GCA_020027655.1 Deltaproteobacteria bacterium
GCAACCGAAACTCGGAATATCTCCCGCAAAGACGCCAAGGCCGCTAAGGTCGGAAAAAATGGTGAAAAGAATTCGTAAGAATATCTATCTTTCCCCTCCGAACTTGGCGCCTTTGCGCCTTGGCGGGAGGAATTTCCAAATCCGAGAATTTTCGACCCCTGAAAATTTGTGCCAGTCTCGCAAATTCCGGGCTAGAGTAGTACACGAAGTAGGGGCGGGGTTGAAACCCGCCCCTACATTGTTTGCGTAAGCACAAAACCAGATCGGCCTGCCAGTGCCACTAGTTCGGCGAAATGATCTGTTTGAGTTTTGCGAGCAAAGCGGGGTTAAGCTTGAGCAGGCTGTGCACCGTTTTTTCCAACTCCTCGCCGGTTAGAGGACTGAGGTCAAGGTTGGACTTTTCGGCGTCAGCGCGAAACTCCGCGTCGTTCATGGTTGCCGTGAAGGCCTTGCGCAGGACTTCCACCCGTTCCTTCGGCGTGCGCGGAGGGAGAACAAAAGGCCGGGCGACGGCGCTTACGTTATGAATGCCGACTTGAATCAACTCCCGCGCCTCCTCGGTCTTGGCGAAGTTAATCGCGAGTGGAACTTTGGGCAGATCGGCGTGTGGTTTTGGCATGGTCTGAAGCACCATAATCAGATCGCCGCTCTCAAGCTGCTGCTTCCATAGCGATTTGAAACTCTCCCAGCCGGTACAAATCCCATTGAGTTCCCCTCTTTCCACCGCCACACGCATATCGCCCGTACTTTTGTAGCCAAGGACCAGCTGTATCGGGAGAGCGAGAGTCGCGTTCAGAATCCGAGAAACATCGTGGCCTCCGGTTCCGGGCGCCGTGGCGCCCATTCTCGGCGCAACCTTTGAGGCTAGCCATTTTTCCACGTTGTCGATACCGCTCGCCTTGGCAAAGCCGCAAGCGATTTCTACCCTGGCCACCGAGCCGACATAATCGAACTTGGTTGAGTCAAAGTCGATTTCCTTCTGTCCCATGGCCTGGAGCTGAAACAAGGAGCCATTGAAGTGGCCGATGTTTAAACCGTCGGCTTTGGCTATCTTATAGAGGTGATTTGCCGAGACTAGGCTTCCAGCCCCAGGCATGTTTTCCACGATAAAAGTAGGATTGCCTGGGATATGCTTGCCCATGTGTCGAGCAATGACCCGGGCATAAAAATCGTAGCCGCCTCCCGGCGCGTACCCAACAACGATGCGAACGGCTTTGCCGTTGTAGAATTCATGTGTGGTTCCGTCTGCGGTCTTTTGCAGAAGAGTAAATGCGATCAATACGGCGATTAGAAATCTTAATTGCTTGGCCATAACTCTCTCCTCCGTCTTTGCGCGCCGAAGTTGGGCTGTAAACCGCAATTATTTTTTCTTTACTGGGGGGATTTCGTAGGTCTCTTCGCCTTTTTCGAACATCCGATGGCCGAGCACGGCGTCGGCATCGGGAAGAATCGACGCGGACTTCATGGTTCCCTCGCCGCGTAGACCAAAACAGTGAACGGTTCCGGGAGGAACCACGATGCTCGTTTGGCTTTCAACTTTGTATTCTTCCTCACCGACGCGAACGAAGCCTTCGCCTTTGACATCGAAGAACACCAGGACTTCCTCGGTATCATGCGAGTGAAGGGGAGCGCGTTTTTGACCTTCGAAATCATGCAGCCAGATGGATAATGTGTCGGCGCCGGCGGAGCGATTCACCGCCATGCGTAAGGAGGGACGCCAGGGCTCGTCCGGAAACTCCAGGAGCGGTCGGTCTTTGTGATGGATCACCTTCATTATCTCCTCCAGCTGGCCAATGGCAGATGGCTTATGGCATATACATGGGACAAAGGAACCATACGCTATAAGCCATATGCTATAAGCCAGACGTTATTTTGGCCTACCTAATTCCTTCAACGCCTCTCTGAGAAAACTTTGATCCACGTACTTTGCCGCTTTGGGCACTGGCCCCTTTGCTTGTGTCTGTTCGGCGTAAATCTGGGCGACAACCTGGAGGCCCTCGACGTTAAGGTCTCCTTCGGGATTCCACATATGAGTTCCCGTGTAAAATTCCCAGCCTCGTCGAGCGTGGTCCCGCTTGAGCTTCATCTCCTGCTCGAGAAAATCGACCGCCGGCTCCTTGTTCTGGTAAATCCATCGATAGGTCTGGGCCATCGATTTCATGAATCGCACAAGCAGAGCACGATTCTTGTCGGCCCAGGAACGCTTCACCGACAGCGCAGCGAGCTGATAGTTGGGGATCACGTCGACGAACCTGCCGATCTCGTTGAACCCTTGTTCCTCAGCGGCATAGTTGAGCGGCAAAGAGAGCGCGGCCGCATCAATCTGACCGGTAGTCAACGCCGCATAGGTTTGCGGGGAACCACCGATGACAAAGAGCTTGTAGTCCCGCGGGTATTCGAGGCCCTTTACTTTCAACACTTGTCGTAGGGCGAAGGTCACCCCCGAAGTTAAACTAATCGCGCCGAAGGTTGCGCCGCGCAGATCGCCGTAGCTCTTAAATTTCTTCGCCGCCATAATGGACTGAGTCAGACCATTGATAATACCGCCGATCATGACAAGGTCTAAGCCCTTCTCGACTGCGGCAATCGGCGCGTCGGCGGCGCTCCCCGCGATCTCCAGCGAACCTCCGGCCAGCGCCTGAATTCCCACGTCGGAAGCACGTATAACAACCAGATCGACATCCAATCCCTGGCGGTCGAAAAAGCCCATCTTGGAAGCGACCCAAAGCGGTCCATAACCAAGTGTCTTGGTCGCCGAACTAACCCGGAGCTTAACCTTTTCTTGGGCGAAAGCAGGTGAGAGTTGCGGCAGAAAAAAGAAGAGGAACGCGAAGGCAGAGATCTTTCTAAGCATCTTGTTCTCATTCAACGAGATGGGCGCACGAATTTATGAAAGTTGCACCATCCGCGCCTAGAAGTCCACCTCTTATAATCTTCTCCCCCTTCGACGGGGGAGAATAAAAGAGGGGGTGAAAAAACAATCAATATTCATCACCCCTATCCTGATCCTTCGACTACACTCAGGACAGGCCCTTCGCCCGTCAAAGGGGGAAGGAAGTGACGCGCACTTACAGTGACGGCGATCCGATGCTACGGATCGACGCGTTACGTTAACACTTCTTCCGCGCGCCATTTCGCAATACTTGCTTCGTCGTAGCCGAGAATTTCGCCGAGAATTTGATCATTGTCGGCGCCAAACCGATTGGGCAGCCGCAGCGGTCCTTCGCTCATTCCTCTAAATAAGATCCCGCTGCGGGGAATTTCAAACGGTCCGATCAAGGAGTCTGGGAACGAAGCAAAATAATTTCGGTGGCGGAGTTGCACATCCTTGAGAAGATCGGCGCCGGTTTGGACCACGCCTGCGGGAACGCCGGCAGACTGGAGCTGGTTCATCACCTCCTCCGCGCTTCGCGCCTCCGCCCATTGCTGCGTGATGGCATTCAGTTCCGCGGCGTGCTCCAGCCGCGCCGGACGGTTGACGAAACGAGCATCGTCAATGAGTTCTGACCTGCCGATGACACAACAGAAGCTGTGCCATTCATCATCGGTGCGGACGGAGATCACGCACCAGCGATCTTCGCCTTGGCAACGATAGCAACCGTGCGGCGCCGCTTCCGGATCACGGTTGCCCCTCGGTTGAGGATCATGACTATTAACCGCGGCATCCAGGTAGGTCACACCGAGGGTGTAGGCCGTCCCCTCGATTTGTGCCAGATCAATGGACACGCCTTTCCCCGTCAAACGACTGCGCAGCAGCGCAGCAACCATGATCGTAGGTCCCATGATGAAACCCAGATGATCGGGGTAGACTCCCTGGCTCCCGATGGGACGATCTTGGTCCGGATGGTTCCATAGATAGGTCATTCCGGAGAATGCCGTGAGATTGAACCCCCAGGTACCGTAGCTGCTTTTAGGACCTTCAGAACCGAATCCCGGTAGTTTTACGATCACAAGCTTGGGGTTACTTTTTCTGAGCTCACCATCGCCCAAGCCAAGTTTATCCAGCACCCGGGGACGAAAATTCTCCAGTATCGCATCCGACTTGCCCGCCAGCTCTCGGATGAGCCTCGCGCCGGTGGGATGTTTGAGATTGATGCTAAGCGAGCGGACGCCCAGATTGCACTCGATGAATCTGGGCGCCGCGTCGATATCCTTGTGTTGGCCATAATGGCGGAAGGTGTCGAGCCCGCCCTTGCGCGACTCGATCTTGATGACTTCCGCGCCGTAGCCGGCCATCAACCTGCCCGCATAAGGGCCGGCGTAGCCGGTGGTGAAAGTCAAAATGCGGACGCCTTTGAGAATTTCGTTAGTGCTGTGCACGCTTCGTCCTTGATTTCCCTTCGCCTCTTACGGTAGAGGCGTCCGGAACTCAGTCGTAGGACTCACCACTAATGGTCGAGCATCATCCACACTACATCCGAGCGCCTGCAAAATCCCCCTTTGATCCCCCTTTTTCAAAGGGGGAAGGTTACAAAGATGGGAAGTAAAGAGAAAAAATCTCAAGTCCGTCATTCGAAAAAACTCCGCTTTTCGGTTCCCCTCTTTGAAAAAGAGGGGCTAGGGGAGATTTGCGACGGTCGAAGGGCGACCAGCGCAATTTTGGACTGACCCCTAACTTCATTTATATAACTCCATCTGCAGCTAATACTTCCAAATACTTCTTATCCAACCCAAGCTCGCCGCAAAACACCTCGTTGTTGTGCTGCCCCATCAGCGGTGCCGGCGACGGCGCGGCCCGTTTGCCGTCGAACATAAACGGACTCCCCGGCTGCGGGAACGAGCCAAGTACGGGGTGCGTGACGGTACTGAAAAAACCTCGCGCCTGAATGTGCGGATCCTTCATAAAATCCGAGGGTGAGTTGACCGGCAATCCCGGGATGCCGTTTTTCTGCATTAGTTCAGCCAGATCTTCTTTGAGAAAACGGGAAGTGTAAGAAGTCACCTGCGCATTGATATAGTCGGCGTGGGCGCGCCTCAGGTTACTATTGATCCACTTCGGATCGTCCAGCTCCGGCGCATGATCTTCCCACACTTTGAGCAACAGTGGCCAGTGAGCCTGCGTGACAAAAAGCGCGATCCAACCGTTCTTGCATTGAAACAGATTGGCCGGCGCATTGTGCTGATGCTGGCTGCCGGCGCGCTTCATTACCCGCCCCTCGGCCGAAAAGTTGAAGGCGACATGCTCGTGCAGCGCCATACTGGCTTGAATCGAAGCATCGACGTATGCGCCGATGCCGCGCGTCTCCCGCTGCCAGAGAGCGAGCATCGCTCCGTAGGCTGCGAAGAGGCTGGCATAATAATAGGATTGCGTTTCCGGCGGATTGCACGGCGTAAGCTTTGGATCGCCGCTGATATAGAGCAAGCCGCCCATCGCCGTGCCGACGATATCCGGTGTTTTGTAGTGGGCGTAGGGTCCGTCTTGACCGAAGCCGGTGAGAGAAACCAGGATCAGCTTGGGGCGCCGCTCTAGTAAGACCTCGTAGCCGAGATCGTGCGTGCTCAGATAGCCCGGCTCGAAGGTTTCCAGCACGATGTCGGAGCGCTCAACTAAATCCAGCAATAACCCGCGACCGCTGTCTTTGCCAATGTCTAGCGTAATGCTGCGCTTGCCCGCATTTAGGTAGGCAAAGCGAAGGCTTCCCTCGCGGTGCGTATGATCTTTTGCGAAGGGTGGCTCGGAGCGCGTCGGATCGCCGCCAGGCGGTTCGACTTTGATAACGTCCATCCCCAGGTCGCGCAACAGCTTGCCGCAGAACGCCCCCATGGAGGAGGTCAGATCGAGCACCCGAAATCCCGGCAGCAATGAATTTGAGTTGTCGATATCACTCATGGTCGGCTAAATAGATTGGAGTGTTGGAGTACTGGAGTATTGGGGTTCAAATGCATCACTCCACCACTCCATTACTCCATTTCATTGTTTGTGATTCTTGATGATATGCTGCGCCAACCGCCAGCGCAGGACTTCCGGCGTGCCTTCGGTGATGCGGATGCTGCGGACCTGCCGGTACCACCACTCCAGCGGCAATTCTCTCATCAATCCTAAACCGCCG
>JAHKKJ010000860.1 GCA_020027655.1 Deltaproteobacteria bacterium
TTCGGTACGCACAGCGGTAGATCTTGTTTCCCAAATCGGTTGGATGGTTTGACAGGAATCATTCTGTGGCGATAAGCTCGCAACGACTCACTCCATACGTTATTAGACACGAGGCTCTAGAGGAGGCAGTGTGAGCTATCAGATCGTTGGGCAGTCGATACCTAGAACTGACAATACCGGAAAAGTTACCGGGGATACGCGTTACACTTCCGATGTGTTACTGCCGGGAACTCTCTGGGCGAAGACCCTTCGCAGCCCTTATGCTCATGCGCAGATTACGCGCATCGATACTTCCCGCGCGGAGAAAGCGCCCGGTGTGCGCGCCGTGCTCACGGGGGCCGACGCGCGCGGAATACTCTATGGGCGGCGCTATCGTGACATCACCGTGCTGGCCCAAGACCGTGTTCGGTTCATGGGTGAACGGGTGGCGGCGGTGGCGGCGGATACACTTGAGGAAGCCGAAGAGGCGCTGGAGCTCATCGAGGTCAATTACCAGGAGCTTCCTGCCGTGCTCGATCCGGTTGCGGCCCTGCAGGAAGGCGCTCCCATCATTCATCCGGATGTGAACAGCTACCCTGGACTGCCCAAGCCTCTAGAGAGCCCTTCGAACGCTTTTGTTCGCGATGTTTGGACTCGCGGCGACATCGCCGAGGGATTCGCTCGATCCGATCTGGTCGTTGAAAACACATTCACAGTCCCGCGCGTTCATCAGGCTTTTCTGGAGCCGCACTGTTGTCTCGTTTGGATCGACGATCAGAATCGCGTGCAGATGTGGTCGCCCAACAAGGTGCCGCACGGACTGAAAGAAAGCATGTCTGCCGCCTTTGCGATTCCCGCGGAGAGAATCCGAGTTAATCCGGTGGCTATCGGCGGCGACTTCGGCGGCAAAGGTGCTCCGGTAGACGAGCCGATCTGCTATTTGCTCGCCCTGCGCAGTGGTCGCCCGGTTAAAATGGTCATGGAGTACCGAGAGGAGTTTGTTGCCGGCGCACCGCGGCACGCAGCGCTCCTTCAGCTAAAAACCGGCGTCAAGAAGGACGGGACGATTGTTGCCCATGAGATGGACGCGTATCTCGATAGCGGCGCGTACGGCGGATTTAGACCGGGGGCCGTTGTGGGAGGTATCGCTCACGCCGGGGGCTGCTATCGCGCCCAGCATGCGCGGATCAGCGTCTCGCGGGTCTATACGAACAATATTCCCGGCGGCCAGATGAGAGCTCCGGGCGAACCGCAGGGCTTTTTCGCCGCGGAATCGCACATGGATTGCGTCGCACGCAAGCTCGGGATGGACCCGTTAGATTTCCGCCTTAAGAATTTGATCGAAGAAGGCGAATCGACGCTCACCGGTGGACACTATCGCGCCATAAAAGCAAAGGAGACTCTTAAAGCAGCGGCTAAAGCCGCCGGATACGACACTCCCAAGGCACGCAATGTGGGTCGCGGCATCGCGATGGGTTACCGCGGACCGGGGGCGGGAAATACCTCGTTGAAGATCGCGCTCAACCCCGATGGATCGGTTGTCATCCAGACATCTTTATTCGAGCAGGGGACAGGTACCTATACAACACTGAGACAAATCGCCGCCGAGGAGCTGCCGTGCGACCCCGACGAAATACAAATCGAGATACTGGATACCGATGCCGGCGTTGCTTTCGATAGCGGTATCGGCGGCAGCCGGGGCACCCGGGTGGCCAGTGGCGCAGCATTCCAGGCTGCACGGGCAGCCAAAGAGGAGCTACTGGGTCTGGCGGAAAAACTGCTCGGATGGCCAAAGACCGAGACGGTTTTCATGGGGAGAGATCTCATCCATAAGAAGACACGAAAACGCCAACCTTGGGACGACCTCCTCTCTCGCGCGGGCCGCTCCATCGTCGGAGAGTCGGTCAATCGAGACGACGACCATTCTCCGGTAACCGCGTTTGCGGCTCAAGTAGCTGAAGTTTTCGTGGACACGGAAACAGGGGAAGTGAAGCTACGTTGTCTCACTACAGCCCACGATACGGGAGCCATTATGAACCCCGTCGGCCATCAAGGCCAGATCGATGGCGGTGTCGTTCAAGGAGTCGGCTATGGTTTGATCGAGCACCTTCCGGTGCAGGAAGGGCGCGTGGGAACAGCGCACTTTGGCGAGTATAAAATTCCCACCGTCAAGGACATTCCTGAATTGAAAACCGTGCTAGTCAAGGGGGACGACGGCGTCGGACCTTACAAAACAAAAGGCATCGGCGAGAATCCCATATCGCCGGTGGCGCCGGCGATAGCGAACGCCATCGAAGACGCCGTCGGCGTGAGAATCCGCGATCTACCCATCACGGCAGAAAAAATTTACGCGGCCATGCGTGAGCGGTAGGGAAGGTTCACCACGAAGGACCCCGCGCCTCAGAGCCTGAACCAAAACTCGGAATATCTCCCGCAAAGGCGCAAAGGCCGCAAAGAAATTAAACTTCCGAACTTGGCGTTCTTGGCGTCTTGGCGCGAGCAAATCCCCGTTTTGGATAGCTACGGGCCACCTGA
>JAHKKJ010000861.1 GCA_020027655.1 Deltaproteobacteria bacterium
AGAGTCTTCTGTTCGTAATTGGGATGGTTTCAGTTGATCCAATGAGCCAAGCTATTGCCCGCGCCCCGAGTCGTTACGACTTAGTCCGCCAGGACGTACCGTAACAAGCCGGCCGGGCTGGCGAAACATGATCTGTGCGATGGTGGGCGAGATGGGCTTACCAAACAGGCAGTAGCCCTTGCCGTTTTGGCTCTCCCCATTAGCCCAGGCGGCGAACTCATCCGCTGTCGGCGTATGGCCGATGTCGACTGCGCAACGCCGAACGATGAAGCCCAGCATCATCTTCGGGGCGCTTTGTTTAGGACCGGGAGAACCATCCATGATCCCAATGTATAAAAAATATTCGTAAAGGTTGCAAGAAAAACTGCAACCGACTTTTGGTTTGCCTAGTTTATTGCTAGTCTAAGACGACAATGGCACCGCAAGACTGGCAAAAGTATCTTAAATTTCGGTGCACAGGTTGCGGCAACTGCTGCCGCGACACCGTAGTTTGCATTACCGATGCCGATATCCAACGGATCGTCGATGGAACCGGCAAGTCTCCCCTCAAGTTCGTTCGCTTTTACACACATGACAAAATCTCCATGTCCACCAATGATCCGCTTTGGGTCAAGTTCAACGATCAGAAGGCCGTCATGGGTCTGCGTTCGATTCAGGATCGTTGCGTTTTTCTCGACGACGAGACCAATCTCTGCACCATCTACGAACATCGACCGGTCACCTGCCAAGATCATCCCTTCAACGTAACTTTCTCCGATACAGGCGCGGTGGAAAAAATTTCTCTCAGTAAAATCGTCAAGTGCCCCCACGCATGGGACGGCGACGTTTCACGGCGTGAATTACGCAGAGTGCAGACCTGGAACGAGCGCCAAGAAGAGAGTTATTTGAAGAAGGTTGGCGAATGGAACCGTTCCAAGACCGGACAGAAGACTAGACCTGCATTTCTCCGCTTTCTTGGTTTCTCGGTTTAACGTTTCCGCTATTCATCGGCGATTGTAAAAGTTAAACCTGAAGACGGCCAGTATATCAGGCCGCCAGCCAAACAGTCGGGAAAGCAGTCTCATGCACCGGTCGCCGCTGTGGCCCTGCGGTGGAGTTGTTTGTTGACCGCCGACCTAGCGGCCTGCGTCACCGTGAACAATTCCAGTTCGTCGAACTCGTATTCCTGCACCGGCATCATGGCAATATCAACGTAAGTGCTGGGGTCGCGTTGAACGCGCTTGAGGATACGCCAGTAACGCCAGTACAGCGCCGCTAAACGGACATGCTTTGACAACACCTCCCACGCCTGGCGCGGGTAGAACGACAACGAGCTCTCGATCGGCATGCCGGGCCGGCGATCGAGGCGATACTTGCGGCGAAAGAGGCCGCTTTCCAGCGGGTGGACGCCGTCCAGCTTAATCGCCTCATAAAACGAGAACAGCTTGGCCATCATGTTGTAAGGATCGTAGTTCCAGAGCTTCGTTCGCCGGATGACCCGCTCCACGTGCTCCGGCGAATAGTAGATATCCCACGCCTTGTAATAGATGGCACGCAGTTCGTCATCCGACATCCTGGGATGGCGCGTGGTCACGTGCACCAGATCGTACTGGTTCAAATCACGCTCCATGGGCACGCCTGCCAGATGCAGCTTCTTGTGATCTTCCGAGCCGGGCAACGGTGTGAGGAGAAAAAACTCCAGCAGATCGACGGGCAGCTCCTTCTGGATGATGTGAATATCTCGCTCGATCGTTGCCGGTGTATCACCCGGGAACCCGATAATGTAACCCGCGTAGGTCAAGGTGCCGACGCGGTGCCATGCCTGCAACATCGCGCGGTACTCGGTGATGCGGTTCTGGCCCTTTCGCGCATCCTTCAGGGACTCCGGATTGATGTTCTCCAAGCCAATGAATACGCGGTCGACCCCGGCGCGTGCGGCCTTTTCAATAAAGCCACGGATCTTGTGCGCCATGGTGTCCACCTGGGCAATGATATGGATTTCCAGGCCTTCCTCTTCGCGCATCTTGATCAGGCGATCGAAAATCGCCTCCCAGGTCTGGTTGCGCGCCAGGTTGTCGTCTGTGATGAAAAACTTGTGTACGCCTTGGGCGACGTTGGCGCGCACCAACCGCTCGACATCGTCTGGGCTGCGGGCCCGCGACTTGCGTCCCTGAACATTGATGATCGTACAGAAGCTGCACAGGAAAGGGCAGCCGCGTCCGGCATCGAAGCTCGTGCGTACGCCCATCGTTCGGCGCACGACGCCGACGGGGAGGTACGGCGGCGGCTCGCCCTCCAGGCTTGGCAGGTCGTTCATGAAGTTGTACAGCGGCTCGAGCTTGCCGCGATCTGCGGCGCGCAGCAGTTCCTCGAGCCGTCCCTCGGCCTCCCCGGCAAAGAGCGTGATGCCGAGATCCATCGCGTCCCGTAGCTCGGACGGCAGCTCTGGCAGCATCGCTATGCAACCGCTGACGTGAAATCCGCCAATGCAAACCGGAATTCCCGCGGCGCGTAGCGGCCGCGCAATGTCCACC
>JAHKKJ010000862.1 GCA_020027655.1 Deltaproteobacteria bacterium
CAGGCCGTGTTATCGACGACCACCGCACCGGCATTGACTGCTACAGGAGCGAACTTGGCGCTCACGCTACCGCCTGCGGAGAAGAGCCCGATATCGATCTCTTTGAAAGAATCCTCTGTGAGAACGTCGACCCTGATCTCTTTCCCCTTAAATCGAAGAAATTGTCCGGCCGATCTCTCGGAGGCCAAGAGCCGCAGTTCGCCCACCGGAAACTTGCGTTCCTCCAACACCTCCCGCATCTGCTCGCCCACGGCGCCGGTGGCACCCACGATTGCAACATTGTAGTTCTCTTTTTTCACTGACTTATCCCTTCGACGCCTCAATCTTTTCCCGGACTAGCCGTCCCATCTCTTTGCAGCCCACAGGCCGGCAATCTTTCTCTTGAATATCAAGCGTGCGGTAGCCGCCGTTCAAAACGGCTTCGACGGCGCGTTCAATCCGATCCGCCGCTTCATTCTGGTCCAACGAATGGCGCAACAGCATCGCCACCGTCAAAATCGTCGCCAGCGGATTGGCTTTATCCTGGCCTGCTATATCCGGCGCGGTCCCATGAACCGGTTCATACATCCCGACTTTTCCACCCAGGCTGGCCGAAGGCAACATCCCGATGGAGCCCGTCAACATCGCCGCTTCGTCGCTTAAAATATCTCCGAACATATTCGTCGTTACCATCACATCGAACTGCTTTGGGTCGCGAATCAACTGCATCGCACAGTTGTCGACGAGTACATGTTCGAGCTGGATATCGTCGTAGCCTTTTTCCTTGTGCACCCGGGTCACAACTTTGCGCCAGAGCTCCGTAACCTCGAGCACATTGGCCTTGTCCACCGAAGTGACTTTACGACGCCGCTTGCGCGCGGCTTCGAACGCGACAACCGCGATACGTTCGATCTCCGGCGTGGTGTAAACTTCGGTATTCACCCCCCGCTCAGTCCCGTCCGGCAGTTTCGTCACACCCTTGGGCTGTCCGAAATAGATTCCCCCTGTGAGTTCACGAACGACAAGCAGATCGGTTCCCTCCACGACCTCTTTTTTCAGGGTGGAAGCTGACGCCAAAGCCGAGAACAACTTCACGGGACGTAAATTGGCGAACAGTCCAAGCTCTTGGCGTAAGGCGAGAAGCGCGCGCTCCGGCCGAATGGAATAATCCAACCCGTCCCACTTCGGCCCCCCCATCGCGCCAAGCAGCACCGCGTTACTTTCCTTAGTCAGCTTTAAAACAGAATCCGTGAGCGGCTTGCCATGGGCGTCGATGGACGCGCCTCCCACCACGCCTTCTTCCAGCTCAACCTTGAAACCATGCAACTTTGCCGCTTGGTTCAGAACCTGTGTCCCTTCTCGCATCACTTCGGGTCCGATTCCGTCGCCCGGTAAAACTGCAATTTTATAGCTCATGGCCCCTCTCTCTCCACCAACTGCCGATAATGTTTCCGCCCCTCCAATTTATTGAGCGCGTTGATATATGCCAGCGCGCTCGCCATGATGATGTCGGTATGCGCGCCCTGCCCCGACACTCGAAAACCGCCGTCCTCAATGATGCACGAAACTTCTCCCTGGGCATCGGTTCCGCCCGTGATGGCGCTCACCGTATAACGAACGAGCTGGGATTGAGAGCCGGTGATCTTGGTAATCACTTTGTAACAAGCGTCCACGGCGCCATCGCCCGAGGCGTAATCCATTTTTTCCTGGCCGTTGACGCGCATCTTGATCGTTGCTGCAGGGATGCCGTCCGAGCTGGAATTGACGTTGAGATACAACAGCTCGTAGCGGTCAGGTTGCCCGGGCACCCGGAGAATTTCTTCCCCGACGATCGCTTCGATATCCTCGTCATAAACATTCTTCTTCTTGTCCGCCAGCTCTTTAAAGCGCAGGAACGCCCGGTTCATGTCTTCCTTGCTCAGATTGAAACCCAGATGCTTCAGCCGCTCATCGAAGGCGTGGCGCCCCGAGTGCTTGCCCATCACCAGACGATTACCGGTGATGCCGACGGACTCGGGCGTCATGATTTCATAGGTCTGCTTGTGCTTGAGCACTCCGTCTTGATGAATCCCCGCCTCATGCGCGAAGGCGTTATCCCCGACGATCGGCTTGTTGATCGGCACGGGAATTCCGGTCACCTGCGACACCAAACGCGAAGTCGGATAGATCTGTTCCGTCGTAATGCCGGTATCCAAATCGAGATAGTTCTTCCTGGTTCGGAGTGCCATCACCACCTCTTCCAAGGAGGTATTCCCCGCCCGCTCGCCGATCCCGTTGATGGTGCATTCGATTTGCCTGGCGCCGTTGTGAACTGCAGCCAAGGAATTGGCGACGGCAAGCCCCAAGTCGTTGTGACAGTGAGCGCTCCATGTCACCCGATCCCCTCCCGCGGTCCGTTCGATCAGGTTGGCCATCAAGGCACCGAACTCCGACGGGATCGCGTAGCCTGTCGTATCCGGCACGTTGATTGTGTTGGCGCCAGCGCGGATAACCTCCTTGAAAACCTGAATGAGAAAATCCGGGTCGCTGCGCG
>JAHKKJ010000863.1 GCA_020027655.1 Deltaproteobacteria bacterium
TGGTGCAAAACTTTGTCAGTGAGGCGAAAAGGCTGGTCGCCCAAGGAGCAGAAGTCATTATTCCGATGGGCGTCACGCAGTGCCCGGTGCACATCAAGCCCGATTGGCTGCAGGAGCAGCTGGGCGTACCAGTAGTTGAAGGCATCGGCGCGCCTATCCGCCTCGCCGCGATGCTCGCTAGCCTGGGCTTAAAACAAAGCCGCGTGCGCTGGCCCAAGTCGCGTAGCGGGAGTTAGCAGCATTAATTGAAGGTAAGCCCCCCCGGCTCTACTGGGAAACTTCGTAGAGTTCGAATTTTGCGGAGCGGTGATTGAGGGTGCTCGTTTGTGGAGGCAAAGGATTGCTTACATGGTTCTCTCTCCCCTTGCGGGAGAGAGTTAGAGTGAGGGGTATTAAAAATTTTTGCACCCTCACCTCAATCCTCTCCCGTCGAGGGAGAGGAGGTGAAATAAGGAAGAACAAATGAGCAGACATAAGATCTTAACTTTAGTGGCACTCACCAGTGTGGTAATTTTTTCCCAGCCAGGGTTCTCTCAGCCGCTAAAAACGGTGACGATGGCGCGCACCACTGGGAGCATCGGTATGCTTCCCCTCGAGTTCAGCGTGAATCGAGGTTACTTTAAGCGGCAGGGACTCGATGTCCAACTCATTACCGTTCGCCAAAGCGACGTGATCATCGCCGCGACTGTCGGGGGCGAGCTCAATTTCATGGACATCATTCCCACCGCGATCTTAGCCTCGGTGAGAGGACTGCCGATCCGGACGATCGCCGTGGTTCTAAAGCGCGCGCCTTATGTGCTGATCGGGCAACCCAACCTGCGGTCGCCCGCCGAGCTCAAGGGTAAAAAGATTGGCGTGAGCTCCGTCGGCGGCATGAGCGCCTACCTGGTTCGAGAAATCCTCGCGCGCAATGGCCTCAATCCCGACCGGGACGTTACCTTTCTTGCCATCGGGGGAACGTCGGCACGAAGCGCGGCGTTGTTCGGTGGCACCATCGATGCCGCCCTGGTGGTTGCGCCGGATAATTACCCGCTCGAGCGCAAGGGTTACCGCCGGCTGCTCTTGGCCTCGGACTACGTGAATTATCCCCTCTCAGGAGTTGCGGCGTCCGCCGATTTTCTCGCCAAGAACAAGCCAGTCGCCATTGCTTTTATAAAAGGGTTGTTAGAGGGAGCCAAATTCGTTCGGCAAAACAAAAGCGATAGCATCACATTTATCAAGAGCTATCTTAAAGTCCCTGATGACGAAGCGGAAAAAAGCTACGATTTCTTGATCAAGGAGATGCCGCCGGATTTGATCCCGGAGGATGCCGTCATCCGCGCCGGAATCGATTTCGCACAGAGCGCTCTTAAACTGTCACCTGAAGCGGTTCCAGATATCTCCAAAGTCCGCGACTGGTCATTCGCGGAAGCGGCGCGGTAGCCGGAAGTCTTTTGGCTGTGTAATGGAAAACTCTGCTTGCAGGCTGCTCAAAAGGATCTCAGATACGAGGCGCGCCAAGGTCGATGAGCGGAGGCGTACATAGTGAGTACGTTGGAGCGAGGCGATTGATGGTTCGACAAGCTCACCATGAACGGGTCAAACATAGTAAATTTAGTTCCTCAGCCGTTCGCCCTGCGCTTTGTCGAAGGGCTCCTATGAGAGTTTGACGGAGTTCAACGAAGTAGGTGAGTGCTTTTCAGCAGCCTGTTAGAACGGAAATTTTTCCGCGAGCCTCTTAAAATCCGGCTCGATTAGTTCAACTCCCAGTCCCGGCTTCTCGGCGAGAAGAGCGTAACCTTCCTTCACCACGATCGGTTCTTTTACCAGCCTTGCCTCTTCCGGGTAGATGAACCATGCCCCGGTGCTCTCGCACGCATGACGCATGTGCCGTGTGGAACCGTTAAGCGCGACTTCGGCGGCAAAGTTGATGTCGTTGTCACCGCCGGAGCCCGAGACGACCGACATATTTGCGGCTTCGGCGATGGCGAGAGATTTTTTGAGCTTGAGCAATCCTCCGCCACGAACGACTTTGATCTTGAAACAGTCTGCTGCGCCTATACGGATGTAGCGCAACAGGTCGAAGGGCGACCCGAGCTGCCCGGCCTCCAGCGGAACCCGAATCTTGCTCCGCAGGTAGGCGAAACCTTCAATGTCGCCGCCGGGAATGGGGTCTTCCACCCAGGCGAGATCGAAGGGCTCCAGCCGACTGATCAGGCCGACGGCCGATGCCGGGGTGTGATATTCGTTGGCGTCGATTCGTATTTCAACTGAGTTACCCACCGCCTGCCTGACTTCTTTGACCCGCTGGATGTCTTTCTCAACGTCCGCGCCGCCAACGCGAAGTTTCAGCGCTTTGAATCCTTCGCCGACCAGCCGCGCCGCCTCTTTCGCTTGCTCCACAGGTTCGCCGCGACTCACCTGGGGCGCCAATAGCTGCACTTTGTCCCGCGCCCGCCCGCCGAGCAATTCGTAAACCGGCACATTCAATATCCTGCCCTTAAGATCATGGAGCGCGATGTCGATGGCGGCT
>JAHKKJ010000864.1 GCA_020027655.1 Deltaproteobacteria bacterium
AGAAATCAACACACAAATGTTTGGGTCGCGCCGCCGCATATTAAATCCCTGGCGGACTTAAAGGGCAGGCGCGTGGGAATCAGCGACTTCAACAGCATTCGCCATTGGGCGATCCAGATTCAACTGAAAAAGGCGGGTCTCGACTTGGAGCGCGATGTAGAGTGGGTGAGGATAGGAGTCGCCTCTCACCTCCACAAACAGGCAATCAGGAGTGGCAGAGTCGAGTGCGGGCCGGTGCCAACCTGGGACGCGGAGGATCTTAAGAAGGAGGGGTGCAACGTACTTGTCAGTCCGGCCGATCAGTATCCTGACGGACGGCCGGAAAGAATCATTGCCGCTACCGGACGAATACTTGAGGAAAAGCCCGAATTAGTCAAAAGCTTTCTCAGGGCATTGATTCGTTCCTATTGGTTTGTGCGCGACATGCCTAAGAATTACGAATACATCACCAACCTGGAAAAGAGACTTCGATTCCTGAGTCCTGATCCTGAAGAGCGCGTGGTCAAGAATCATCCGTCGCGAACGGCGCGCGACTTAGAGGCGATGCCGTTTCCCATCGACGGGCTGGCGACAGGGTTTGAAGACATGCTCAAAGAAGAAGAAAAGCTCGGAGAGCTTAACTACGAAGTCCCCGCAATCAAAGATGTGTGCGCGCAAGATCTGGTCACGGAGGCGCACCAGGAATTGATCCAGCGAAAAGAACTGCAATCGGAATATCAGCGGGTGAGCGCGGTAGCGGAGCGGTGGGGCTATTAGATCTAGACAGCAGCCGGAGGTCAGTGTTCAGGTTTCAGTTCGGGAAGACGGGGAGATGAAAAGAATGGGGATCAAGATGCAGAGTAAGAGGATCAAATTTTCAAACGCATTGGCCATAGCCATGGTTACGTTTTGTCTGCTATCGGTTACTTCACTCTGGGCTCAGTCACCCGGGAATTTTTACGAAGGTAAGACGATTACGTTCTTTGCCGGTTCATCGGCGGGAGGCGGGACGGATCTGACCGCTCGGCTCATCGCCAAGCATATGGAAAGATACATTCCGGGGAAGCCGGCAGTGCTCGTGGTCAATAAGCCGGGCGCCGGCGGAATGATCGCCGTGAATGAGCTCTATAATGTAAAGAAGCCCGATGGACTGACCATGAGCACCATGAACACGGGAGCTCTTTTTGGCCTTGCCACCGGCAACGACGCCCTCAAGTTTGAGCTGCAAAAATTTATCTGGGTGGGTCAAGCGCTCGATGAAGCTCAGACAGTCTATGTAAAGTCAGCAACGCCCTACACGAGCTTCGAGGCCATTAGAAAGGCCAACAAAGAGGGCAAGCAACCGAAGATGGGAGCACAAGCCCTCGACCACACCAGTAATGTTGTGGTGAAGATCGTGGAACAGGTTCTGGGTTTAGATTTTCAGGTAATCCCCGGTTATCCGGGCACGCCGCAAATCTTGCTCGATATCGAGCGCGGCGCCCTCGATGGCCGCTCGCAGGGAACGGGCTCGCTGTTGGGCACCCGAAGGGAGTGGATCGAGAAGCGATTTATCCGACTTCTCGTTACGTCGAAGAACAAACGCGACCCGCGCCTACCCGAGGTACCGACCATCGAAGAGCTGGCCCCTCCCGGGAAAAAAAATTTGCTGAGCGCGTTATACGCTGCTGAGAATATCGGCAGGTCTGTTGTGCTGCCTCCGGGGGTGCCACCGGACCGTGTGAAGATTCTCCGCGATGCCTTCGCCGCAATGACCAAAGACGCACAATTTTTGCAGGAAGCCGAAAAAATCGGACTGGAGGTCGGCTTGACCCGCGGTGAGGATATGAACCGGGATATTGAAAACACGGTTCGAGACAAAGAGCTGATGGCCGTCTATAAAATGATTATGACCGTGCAGTGAATATACTGACAACTTGATTCCGACGGCTGTATTCTTTTGAACTCCCTCGCCTTACTCATCGATTTCGGCAGCACCTACACTAAAGTCGTGGCGGTGGATCTCCGCACCGCCGAGGTGATCGGCCGAAGCCAAGCTGCGTCCACGGTCAACACCGATGTGCGCGACGGCCTCGTTCAGGCCTTGGCCACTCTTGACGATAAGCATTCACTGTTTACTGACCGGCCTGCTGATCTGACAGCCTTGGAAGATAAACTCGTTCTCGCCTCGAGCAGCGCTGCCGGCGGGTTGCGGATGGCTGTCATCGGGTTGGTTCCTGGTCTGACTGTGGAGGCTGCGAACACGGCGGCCCTTGGCGCCGGGGCCAAAGTCGTTGGGTCTTGGTCGTTCAAGCTAGCAGAAAAGGCGATGGGTGAGATCGAAGCGCAACGTCCGGACATGATCCTGCTCACGGGCGGCACGGATGGGGGCGACTCCGCAACTATCCTTAACAACGCGCGCTTATTGGCACGCTCCGCGCTATCGGTTCCCATCGTCATGGCAGGCAATCAAGTTGTGTCCCGGGAAGTTTTCGACGTCTTGACTAACGGCGGCAAGGAAGTCCGCTGCGCTGCCAACGTCATGCCGCG
>JAHKKJ010000245.1 GCA_020027655.1 Deltaproteobacteria bacterium
AAAAGATCTCAGATCCAAGAGCCTCTTTTCAACGATTTGAACGGTTTGAACCGTTTGAACGCTTTGAACTGTTTCAGTTTTCAGCCTGCTAGACTTCCGGCTTCAACTTATAGAATCGGCACGGGTTCTCGAGCAAGATCTGCCGCGTGAGATTCTCAGGAAGATCGCGGCGGCGAACCAGCGTGTCAATATCATCGCTGAACTCTTCCCAAGGCCGCTCGTGGGGAAAATCAGACGCCCAAAGAAGCTGCGCGCCGCCCATTAACTCTGCCACCGTCGCTAGGGTTTTTTCCTCACGTTCGCAGGCGTAGTACAGATTGCCCCCGCGCATGATTTCACTGGGGCATCGCTTGGCCGGATGCGGCCAGCGGTTGATTCGGTGTTCCCAACTTTCGTCCAAGCGATCCGCCAAGTAAGGAACCCAACCACAACCGGCCTCTAAAAACGCGACGCGCAACTTGGGGAAGCGCTCGAACACGCCGTGAATCATCATACTCGTAAGCTGCTGCATCTGTGAAAACGGGTGGCTAAGCGGGTAGACACCGGCAAAGGACGGCATGTGGTCCAGGCCCAACTCCACGGCGGCGCCGCCGTGCACGGCGATCGGCACGTCCAGTTTTTCCGCCGCCGCGTAGATCGGATCGAACTGGGGCAGCCCGTAGCCGCGCATCGGACTCAGTACTGCGGGCAACATGCCGCCGGCCATCCCAAGGTTGCTTACCGCTCGTTCCAATTCCTTGGCTGCTCCGGTAGGATCTTGCGGCGCGAGCAGCGCGACACCCTGGAAACGTGGACTCACGCTTAAGAAATCATGGTGCAACCAGTCGTTGTAGGCGCGCGCCAATGCCACCGCCCAATCGGCATCACGGAGCAAACCGATATTGAGGCCGTCGTTGGGATAGAGCACGGTTGTGGCGATTTCCGTTGCATCGAGGAATCGTGTCCAGAGCTTCGCATCAGGATGCTCTCGCTTATGCGGCGATAGCGCGCCCCGCGCCCAGCCGTCCCAAGAAAAGAGCGGATATTCGCGCTTCCCTGCCACACCGCGATACGGCGCCGGCAGATATTCTCGCAGCTCGCGATCCCGCTCGATCACATGGCCGTCAGCATCGACAACTGGAAAAGATCGCTTCATGACTGGTTCTCCACTCTACCGTTCTTCTACTACCAGCCTATCGCGCCCGTCAACACGAGCGCGCGAAAACTGCAACGACGAATTTCAGAAACGAGATCGATAGGCAGCACACGACACCGATCGTGGAGACGTGACGTGGAAATGATTCACCCCGCAGCTTGCTGCGGGGTACCAAGTAGCCTTCGGATGACTTATCCCCAAGCCGTCACCCCCGAATGTTTTAATCGGGGGCCTAGTCCGAAATTCGCCTGGATTCCCGCTAAAAGCATGCGGGAATGACGGACTCTGGCAATGCTACCGACCACCACTACGCAGCAAGCCGCGGGGAATTGACCCCAAAGAGAATTGAAGCGTAAAGATTACAGAATCGTTCCAAATGGCTTGGGGGCTAGGTCTCGAACCTAGATTTTCAGATTCAAAGTCTGATGTCCTACCGATTAGACGACCCCCAAAAGCAAAGCGCCTCAGCAGGTCAATGCCTACTGGGGCGCTTATCCAGAAGGCAGACCACACCCTGCCTTCAACGACATGAAGGCAGGCTACATGGTCTGTTGCTGGCCAATGTTCATTACAAGTTAAGATAATCACTTATCCTGATCCAAGCAAACACTAATGTGAACATGCAGACAGTATTGCTTTCTCCGCGTTGACAGAGGGACCTCATCCTGTCTAAGGTTTCCTCAACATAATATTAAAGGAGGCGAAAGCCATGAAAGCCATTCGCATCCACAAATTCGGTCCAACGGAAGACGTTCTCCAATACGAAGATGTCCCGGTACCCGAACCAAAAGCCGGCGAGATTCTGATCAAAGTCGAAGCGGCGTCGCTGAACCGGGCAGATCTCGGCCTACGCAAAGGTACTTACCGCATTTCTGCCGATGCACTCCCGCTTATTGCTGGTCGCGAATTCGCCGGCACAGTCGAAAAGCTCGGCGCTGGCGTCAACGAATACCAAATAGGCCAGCGTGTCGTTGCGTATCCGAGTCTCGGCGGTTACGCGGAGTACGCCGTTGCAAAAACTTCCGAAGTCCGGCCCGTCCCCCAAGGAGTTACCTCTGCCCATGCGGCGGCAACTCCCACCGTGTTTCTCACCGCGTGGTTCGGCTTATTGACGGACGGCAACCTCAAGGCCGGCGAGTGGCTGTTGGTGCAAGGAGGTAGCAGCGGCGTCGGCAACGCGGCGATCCAAATCGCCAAACATCTCGGTGCGAAAGTCGTCACCACCTCCGGCAGCGAAGAGAAATGTCGCCGATTGCGACAACTGGGCGCCGACGTTACCATTGATGTCTCCGAAAACGATTTTCTGCCGGAAGTCATGCGCGTGACGAACAATCGCGGCGTTGATGTCGTGTTAGAAATGATTGGCGGCGACGTTTATCAAAAGAGTTTGCAAGCACTTGCCCCTGGCGGCCGCCTTTTCTCCATCGGTGGCGCCTTCGGCGCGATTCCCGACTCACCGCCGGCTCTCAGCGACGATCGAAAGGCGACTCGATTCTCGATTACGAATTATTTGAAAGCTAAGCCGGACGATTTCAAACAATTGGACGAGATCCTCAAGCTTGTCCAGGAGAAAAAGTTTCAAGTCGTGATCGGCAAAAGCTTTCCGTTGGCGGAAACCCGCGCGGCGCAGCGTTATCTCGAAGGGCGTGAGCACTTCGGCAAGGTCATATTGACGATGTAGGGGCAAAATACCGCAGAGGCCGGGCACAGTGGCGCCGTAGCGCTACCCTCCTAGACTAGTGTGGTGTCTCTAAAGTTCGTTGAATATTCCGAACGTCATTCCGGCCAAGCTGGCGATAGCTAGCGCGAGCCGGAATCCAGGGACTTAAAGGCCTTCTGGATTCCCGCTCGCGCGGGAATGACACGGTTAGAGCAGCGACTTCTTCATCGTATTTCTTAGACAGGACACTTACCAACACTCCACTACTCCATCACTCCATCTCCCCTTGGTAGCCGCTTCCCGTCCCCTCTGCTAAAATAGCTCGGATGGACGCCTCGGAAAGCAAGCAAAAGCCCGAGTCGACGAAGACGACGGCGCCTGTCCCGGAACTGGCAGGCTTGAGCGATGACGAACTCTTGCAGATGCGTATCTGCGATCTCAAGCTCAAAATTCCCGGCACCGAACTCGAATCGCGAATCCAAACATTTTACAGTGAGCTTGCCGCCAAGGGGCTCTCCTTCAAGCCCCTGTGTTACCTCGGCGATGAATGGTTTTGCCCCGAAGGATGCGCGACCATCGCCATCCCCTTTTATCTCGCCCATCCACGACTGAAAAGACTCGAAGAGAAGATGATGATGGAAGTGGAGGGCGGCACGGAAGCGTGGTGCATGAGCCTTCTGCGCCATGAAATGGGCCATGTCCTGAATCACGCCTATCTGCTGGAAAAAGAAAAACGCTGGCAAAAGTTATTCGGACCGCCGTCGTTGGAATACTCTGAAAGTTTCCGCGCCCGCCCCTATAGCAAGCGATTCGTGCGTCACCTAGGCGGATGGTACGCGCAGAGCCATCCCGAGGAAGATTTCGCCGAGACCGTTGCGATTTGGCTCACGCCGGATTTGGACTGGAGGCAACAATATAAAGATTGGAAGGCCCTGGAGAAGCTGGAGTACGTGGATAGTTTAATGGACAGGCTTGCCGGCAAACCGCCGCTGATTTTCGCAAAAACTAAGATGAGCGAGGCGTCCCGGCTTCGATCCCGATTGGCGCTGTATTACAAGCGTCGACGACGCGCCTATGCCCAGGAATTTCCGGACTTCTTTGATGCCGACCTTAAGACACTTTTTATCGACTCCTCTGCCTCACCCAACACAGAGCGCGCCTCGACCTTTCTGCGCCGCTCGACAAAACCGATTTTGAACGCTGTATCCGCATGGACGGGCGAGCCGAAGTTCACACTCCACCGCCTGCTGCGGGCATTGACGGACCGCTGCTCCGAATTGGATTTGCGACTTCGATCGGACGCTGCCGGCGTCGAAATCGCCGCCTATCTGGCAACGCTGGCCTCTCATTATCGCTTAACCGGGAAGTTCAAAAGTTCTTGATCATGGTGCGAGCCAAGAAGCGATACAAAGTTTTGGTCCTGTTTGATACGGCGGGCACGCCTCCTCCGGATCAGGATTTCACCAAGGAATTGAAGACCGATGATTGGGCAGCCGAAGCGCACGTCATCAGCGCACTTAAGAAACTCGGGCACGAAGTGCGAACCGTCGGCGTCTGGGACGAGCCGGGAATGATCATCGACGAGATCAAAACCAATCCTCCCGATGTCGTCTTCAACCTCACCGAGCATTTTAACGAAGTTTCCGCCTACGATCGAAACGTAGCCGGCTTGCTCGAAATGATGGACGTACCTTATACCGGCTCAAGCCCGACCGGGCTGACTCTGTGCAAGAACAAAGGGATGGCCAAGGAACTCCTGGCATATCACAACATTCGCGTGCCGAACTTTGCCATTTTCTCTCCCGGCTCGAGTATCAAGAGACCCAAGCGACTCAAATTCCCGCTTTTCATCAAGCCGCTCAAAGAAGAGGGCTCGGTGGGAATCTCGCTGGATTCGTTCGTCGACAGCGACGAAGCCTTCGAAGAGCGGATTCGCTTCATCCACGAACGGTTGAACCAGGAAGCCCTTGCGGAGGAATACATCGAGGGACGGGAACTTTACGTCAGCATTCTAGGCACCGATCGTCTACGCGTCTTTCCCTACCGCGAAGTGATCTTCGCCGAAGTTCCCGAAGGCCAGCCGAAGTTCTCGACCTTCAAAGCCAAGTGGGACGACGCTTATCGGAAACGGTGGGGAATCCAAAATGTATTTGCAGAACCGCTTCCCAACGGCACGGGTCAGCGCATTGCGAAAATCTGCCGCGCGGTTTACCGGGCTTTACGCATTCGCGGCTACGGCCGGATCGATCTCCGGGTCACACCGGAGGGAGAGATAGTGATCCTGGAAGCCAACCCGAATCCAAATCTCGAGCGCAAGGATGAATTTGCCCAGTCGGCCATGAAGGTGGGCCTCAGTTATCCCAGGATGATCCAGCGGATTTTAACTCTCGCATTGACTGCGCCGCATTGAAGCAGCTCGATCCCATGACCCTTATAATGCGTGGCTTTGTTTGCATCGCGTTAGCGACGACCTTCCTCGGTATTGGTGCCACGCATCCCCGGAGCGCCGCCACGGAGACACGGCAGCTCTTCAATTTGGATTCCGAGAATCTCATGAAAGCCAAAAATCGACTCCAATCAAACAATCCCACTGTAGTTCCCACCTTCAACAAACTGATTCGTGAGGCCGACCGCTCGCTCACAATTGGAACCCTCTCAGTAGTCCAGAAGGAATTGACTCCGCCCAGTGGCGACAAGCACGACTACATGAGCATCGCTCCTTACTGGTGGCCGAACCCGAATACCACCAACGGTCTTCCCTACGTCCGCCGCGACGGCGAAATTAATCCTGAACGTGATCAAACATCGGACAGGAAGAGGCTGGACAACATGGTCCAGGCAGTCAAAACGCTGTCGCTTGGCTACTTCTTCACCGGACGGGAGGAGTATGCGGCACAAGCAACGAAATTGTTGCGTGCCTGGTTTTTGGACGAGGCCACGAAGATGAATCCCAATCTGAGATACGCCCAGGCTATCCCAGGCCGTAACAACGGCCGCGGCGCCGGCATTATTGAAACGCACAATCTTCCTGAACTGATCGATGCGGTGGGCATGCTTCACGAGTCGAAAAGCTGGGAGCAAAGGAATCAAAGGGCATTGCAAGCCTGGTTCAATGCCTATCTCACTTGGCTCTTGGAAAGCCCGGAAGGACGCGCTGAAGCCAAGGCGCAGAACAATCACGGTAGCTGGTACGACGCGCAAGTCGCGTCGTATGCTTTGTTCATCGGCAAGAACGAGCTT
>JAHKKJ010000246.1 GCA_020027655.1 Deltaproteobacteria bacterium
TCTGTTAAAAAATAGTTCAATGTTCCGGGTTCAATGCTTGTCCCGAGACCCCCGAGGGATCCAGATCCTTCGCATTCGCTCAGGACAAGCCGTGGACTTTGAACGTTGAACGCAAATTTCCTCTCTATGACTTCATCGCGCCCCAAACTAGTTGTCGAGAACGATAGCTTTCTCCGTTTGATCCAGGTCATCCTCGATCCGGCAGCGCCTACCGATCGCTTAGCGGCATTTGCTCATTTTTGCGCGCACGATTTGCCGGACTTTCACGGATGGTGTGAGCGCATCCGCGCTCGCGTGCGAGATTTTTATCCAGCGGATGTTCGCCTTGTCGATAGTCAGCCGGAACTGCTGGGAAACGTTGCCGGCGCCCAGGTAATCGTCGTCGAGTCATTGGCCGTCGGCGCGGCTGAAATCGCGGCTGCAGGAAAGACTCTCAAGATCGTACAGAAATACGGCGTCACGACACCGAGGATTGACAGCGCAGCATGCAACCGCGCCGGCGTTCAAATATTGACGCTCAGGCGCCGCGCCAATATTTCCACCGCCGAACAAGGGCTCACGTTGATGCTCGCGTTGGCCCGCCAACTCAACCAGAACGCGAACCTCATCAGTGAAAAGCAATTGCGCGCCGCTGGCTACTCGCCGACGCGTTACGATCGCGCGCATACACCCAACGGCAATTGGGCGCGCATCACCGGGCTCATGACTCTTTACCAGCGGCAACTCGGAATCGTCGGACTGGGAGAAATCGGGCGGGAGCTGGCGCTACGCGCCGCAGCTCTGGAGATGCGCATCGTCTACACCCAGCGCCATCGCCTGCCGCCCGATATCGAGCAGCGCTATCACGCGACCTATTGTGGTTTGGATGAGTTGCTGGCGACATCGGACTGTGTGAGTTTACATTTGCCGCGCAGCCCAGAGACTCGCAATTTCATTAGTGCTCGCGAGCTTGCGATCATCAAACCGGGCGCTTTGTTGATAAATGTCTCTCAACCGAACCAAGTCGACCGCCATGCCTTGCGCGAAGCGCTCGCCTCGGGCCGATTGGGCGGCTTTGGGCTCGATACTTTTTACGACGAGCCAGGCGACGCCGACGACCCCCTCATCAAGTTCCGCAATGTCATCGTCTCGCCGCATCTCGGCGGCTCCCCCCGCTTCAACTCCCTCGACGATATCGAAGAGTTGGTAATCAATCTTGCGCAGGTGCTGCAACGGCAGCAAGAGCCCGGATGAGCGCAACCCACGGGGAGGATAAGTGATATACAGAATATTTTTGCTGTTCGCTTTACTCGTCTTGTTATTAGCTCGCCCCCCTCACCTCGTCTCAGCCCAAGAGCGTGTCCGAATCGCCTGGGCAGGCAGCACTCCGTCGAACACACCGATATGGGTCGCCGACCAAAAAGGCTTTTTCAAGAAGAACGGACTTCAAGCCGAGGTTATCGCCATCAGCGCGAGCACGATCGTGATCCAGGCGTTGCTGACCGGAGAATTGGATCTCATCATTGCGCCCTCCGCCACGCTTGTGACCTCTCGGCTGGCGGGCGCCGATACGATCATGGTCTCAACGAACTTGCCGTTATTCATCGACCACATAGTTTCACTGGCCGACATAACAACCGTAGAACAGCTAAAGGGAAAAACCGGAGGGGTCAATCGTCTAGGAACGACGTCGGATATGACTTTGCGTCTCGCCCTGCGACGCTTCGGCATCGATCCTGAAAAGGATACGAAGATCATCGCCACGGGAGAAAACCCGCAGCGACTCGCGGCTCTGTCGCGCAACATCACGCAATTCACACTCCTGGGTGAACCGTTGGTGAGAGAAGCGGAGAAGATGGGATTCAGGGACCTCATCGACATCGGCACTTTGAAGATTCCGTACCATGTGAATTCCGTGGTCACACGGGAGAGCACGATTAAATCAAGACGGCCGCTGGTCGCCAAGACGGTACGGGCGTTCACCGAAGCGATTCACTATATCAAGACAGAGAAAGAGAGCACCAAAGCGCTCATCGGTAAAAATCTCAAGACCACCGATCCGGAAGGTTTAGAGAGGGCCTACAAAGCTTACAATGCCGCCTTTCCAGAGGTACCGACGCCGTCCTGGGAAGGTGTCAAAACACTGCTGGACGACCTGGCCCCGCGCAACTCGAAGGCCGCCGCTGCGGATCCGAAAACTTTTGTCGATACCAGTTTTGTGCAGGAGCTGGAGACGTCAGGCTTTATCAAGCAGCTCTATAAGCGGTAGTGACGACCGTCCGGCGGCCACTATGTTCTTTGTAACCTCTGCACTGCAATACGTTAAAGCTTTCGCTGGTTGCGCAAATTTTCCGGTTCCCCATGGCTATCCAAAACAGGGATTTGCTCGCGCCAAGTCTGTCCTGAGCGAAGCCGAAGGGGCGCCAAGAACGCCAAGTGACGGGCACGGCCTGTCATCCCGAGCGAATGCGAGGGATCTGAGAAAGATTTCTCCCTTCGGTCGAAATGACAATGCGCTTTTCCTTTGCGGCCTTTGCGCGTTTGCGCGAGATATTCCGAGTTTTGGCTGCGGCTTTGCCGCTCTACGTTCTCTGTGGTTGAATCTGTCTTGATTCCGCTATTGTGCCAGTCCGTAAAATGCCCGCGGATTATCTTCGACAATTTTCTTGTGCATCTGGGACGTAATTCCACCACTCTCTTTCAGCGTGGTCAGGGCGTCCAACTCCGTCGACGAATCGGCGTGGCCGTAATCCGTGCCGATCATGAGTGTATTCTCACCCATACAATTCTTGATCAGGTAAGGCACGTCGTCGCCGATCTGACAAGTTACGAAGATTCCGGAGCGCTCCAGAAAATCATTTGGCAACTTATGGTTCACCGTATCCAACCGGCGGCGCAGCTCGTAAACAACCCAGGGAACCCAAGAGGCCGCGGTTTCAATGAATCCGAAGCGAAGCCTGGGAAACATCTTGGGTATGCCGCAATTCAGGATCCGGAATAACGCGCCGACATTAAAAATTCGGTATTGGTTGAAAAAGTCACGGCTACCGTCGGGGTTGACCATCATGTCCACGGCCGCCGCGCTGCCATTGGCCTGGTGCAGCCCTATGCAAAAGTTTATGTTCTGCGCTTGTTCGTACAACGGGAAAAAGTACGGGTCACTGATCTGCCGCGATCCTTCGATCGGGCGCATGAAAACCCCGCACCCGCCATTTTCTTTCGCGAACTTTAGCTGATCCAGCGCATCCGGCATGCTCAGCAGAGGCAAAGTCGCCATCCAGCGCAAGCGGCCTCTGCTCTGCTTCCAGACATCCGACATCCAACGATTGTATGCGCCGCACAAAGCCACATCGGTATCCGGCCGATCCGTGCATGGGTCGAGGAAAATGCTTGGGTAAATAACCTGAACATCGATTCCCAACTCATCCATGTGCCTGATGCGCCCCGCGACATCGGCAAGATCACGAGTTGCCATCGTTGTCGTCATGTTCCGTCCAAATTGCTCAGATTTCTGAGTAACGTCTTCCGCGCTAAAGGTAAATCTGAACAGTCCGCGGATCTTGCCGTCGATGACCCAGTGCGCCTTTTGCGTCTCACCTTCTGGTTTAAACAACTGCGGACGAAACTTTTGCTCGGAAGGAAGTAGATATTCCCACGTGAGTGGGCTTTCGACGACATGCGCATCAGCGTCTACCCATCCCATAGCATTTCCTCCTTCTGGTTGCGCTCACGGCTTCGGGTTTCAGGTTCCGGGTTTCGGGTTAAAGCGGAACTCGACCTGGTTTCTAAATACATTACCGCTATTGACAGGACAAATCTCCCTGGATGGACGGTTAAAGCTTAAAAAATCTTCGCGCGTTGTCCGCGAGGATCGCTTGCCTCTCCTGCACCGTCAGGTCCTCACGCTCAGCAACTTCGTCGATTTCGTGCTGGGCTGCCAGCAAATCGACTTCGTGGGGATAATCCGATGCGTAAGCGAAACACTGCACGCCGATCCGTTTGGCCAAATAGGCGATGGTATGCTCACTCCCTTCACACCCGAGCAAGATCCGTCCGCTTCGCAAATATTCGCGTACCCGGTTCTTAGGCTGATCCCCTGGGTCAAAATAGTTTTCGTCGCGCTCAGCCCGGTCCAATAAGGAGGCAAGCCAACCGACTCCTCCTTCCATGAACGCGACTCTTAAATTGGGAAAGCGGTCAAGCACTCCGTGGTAGATGAAACCGATGATTCCCACCATGAGCGGAATTGGATGGTGCAGAATGTGGGAAGCCGTGAAGTTGGTGAAGGTCTCCAGGCCCGCTCCCTCGCAATTCGCTCCGCCGTGTAAAGCGATCGGGCAGTCGAGCTTTTCTGCTTCTTCGTAGATGGGCCAGTAGCTTTCATGCGCGACATGGAGCGGCAGGCCCGTGGAGGGCACCATGGCGCCGGGTAAACCGAGATCGTTCACCGCCCTCCGTAGTTCTTGGACAGCGGCCGGAACATCTTGCATTGGTATCAGCGCCATGGGCCGAAGCCGGTCGCTCAGTTTAGCGAATCGCTGATATACATAATCATTGTAGGCTCGACACACTTCCACCGCATACTTTGGCGTCTGGATGAAGCCAACGGAAAGTCCCTCGGAGGTAAAGAGCACAGTGCGTTCGATCTTCGCCCGATCCAGGAAGGCCAGCCAATCCTCACCGGAACCGGGGCGGTATTCACTCGCCGTCACTCGTTGTTTGGTCCGGGCATTCTCTTCATGCAACGCAAAGTGCATCCCATCGAGGGACGGAAACACACCTTGGCGATTGCGTGACGGCTTGAGGGCATGGTCCCTAATCCTTTTACTCATGAAGTCCGCCATCTCCGGAATCGATTCGATGATATGACCATCGCAATCGACCACGGAATAATTCTCGTAAGACATTATCGCTCCTCGTTCGTAATCTGAATTCCTCGCCCTTCTAATTCTTTGGTTCTCCCACCCGGAGCCGGTCACCCTGAGGTTCTCGAAGGGTGACTCCGCCTCGCCAACCGAGATACTTCAGCCCAGTCCCTCCGCATCAGTGCTTCCTTTTTTCTCCGACTCCAACCTTTAATCTGTCGTTCACACGTCAAAGCTTCAGCGCGAGTCGGAAACTCCTCTGAAAACACCACTTTTACCGGAAGTCTTGTAGAAGTATAGCCCTCAATCTCGCCAGCTTCATGCTTTGCTATCCGTTCTTCAAGATTATCAGTATGGCCAGTGTAATAGGAGCCATCGGCACAGCGCAGAATGTAGACCCAGAAACTCATGTTCTATTCCTTGCGCCCTCTCAGTTACTCAAGCTCCGTAGCTGACTCCACACACCTGTCCGGAGCCCTTCGACGGTGCTCAGGGCGAACGGAAGTTATCGGGTCTTTCTTACCATGCACTCCAACCCTGAATAACCACTTTTGCCAACAGACCTATGACATCTCACGCCACATCAACTATGCCGCTTGACCCAATCAAGAATCAAGGCGTTGGTCTCTTCCGGCGCTTGCCAGAAAAATCCGTGCGACTGCCGCTTCAGAATTTTGAGCTCGGCGCCGGGTATGCGCTTCACCAATACTTCAGACTGCGCCATGTGGTTGCTCCCAACCGTGTCCGCCTCGCCGATAACCACTAACGTCGGCGCTTTGACATCACCGAGACGGTGCGTGCCTTCCCAGTTGTGCCGCGCGATGCAGAGATGAACGAACTCCGGGAGCTTGGCATGGGTCGCCCAGAAAAGTTTGAAGAGCTCCTGCACCTTATCGGGATGGCGGTCGCGATAATCTTTCGTGAAGAATGTATCGGAATCACACACCTCGTGGCGAATAAATTTCTCAAAACCCATTTCCACCATGTCGACGACCAGACGATGGGGCAAACCGGTGATGCAATCAGAGCCTTCCCGTGCAGCCGGGCCCGAGCCGCTGGCCGCCATAATCAAGCTCTTTACTCGTCCCGGAAAGTTTTGCGTCAGACAGAGCGCAATCCGCCCGCCCATAGAGTGACCCAAAAGATGGGCCGAGGAAATTTTCAGATGATCCATGAGCGCAACAATGT
>JAHKKJ010000247.1 GCA_020027655.1 Deltaproteobacteria bacterium
ATAGCGACAGGGCTGGTCGATTACGTCCTGCCTGTGGCGGAGATGCCTGGGGCGCTCATCAAGTACGTGCAGCAGTCCTACTTGCGCGCCGGAAACAAAGCCGAGACCGAGGAAAGGAGCAATGGTCTCAACGCGATCGTCAGTTTGCTCGCGGAGAAAGCACAAAGCGACTTCGGCCCTTACAAGAAAACAACGCTCCTAAGGCGCATCGAACGGCGCATGGGGCTCAACCAGATGGACGACGTCTCCGACTACCTCGCGTTTCTGCGCCAGGATCCTGACGAGGTCGCGCGGATGGCGAAGGACATGCTGATCAATGTCAGCAGCTTTTTCCGCGATGCTGAGGCGTTCGTCGAGCTACGGGAGAAAGTTCTCACGCCACTGATCGCAGAAAAAAATAATAACAATCCCCTGCGCGTGTGGGTTCCCGGTTGCGCCACCGGCGAGGAGGCCTATTCCATCGCCATGCTGCTCCTGGAAGAACTCGGGGCGGCGCGGAAAAACTGTCCCATCCAGCTCTTCGCGTCGGATATCGAACCTGAGACCGTCAGGTTCGCCCGTGAAGGGCTCTATCCCGAAAGCATAGCTGCCGACGTTTCGGAAGAACGACTCAAGCGCTTCTTTGCCAAAACCGATAAGAGCTACCAGGTCACCAAACAACTGCGCGAAGCGGTGATCTTCTCCGTGCAGAACCTGATCACCGAACCGCCGTTTTCGCGCCTCGATCTGGTCAGTTGCCGAAACGTCCTGATCTACCTCGAACCGGAGATCCAGAGAAGGATCATCACGCTCTTCGCTTTCGCGCTCAGGCCGGGTGGCTATCTGTTCCTGGGCAAGTCCGATGGCATCGCTGGCCAGAACGAGCTGTTTGCCACTCTCTCCCCGAAGTGGCGCATCTACGGCAGCCAAGGGCCGCCCCAGCGAGCCGTGGAAAACTTCTTGCTTTGGCCAGAGAAAAAAGCGCCCGGCGTCGCCTTGGTAGAGAAAAGTCATCCCCTGCTCAACCTTACCGACCTTAACCTGCAGGTGCTGGCCAAGCATTTCGACGCGGCGATCGTTCTCACCGATGAAAGAGGGAATATTCTCTATTTCTGCGGTCCGACCCGCAAATACCTGGACCACCCGACCGGCCAGGCAACTCTTAATCTGCTGAACATGATCGACACCGAGTTTTCCGCGCGACTCCGCCTCATGCTTCGCAGCGTAGCGCAGGAAAACGAACCCGCCACGCTCGAGCGTGTCCCATTCAGGGGGCAGGATAGGGCCTCCTTGGTGAAAGTCACGATCATGCCTGCCCCAGCGCGAAAGTCGAGCGAGCGCCTCTTCGCCATTATCTTCGAGGAAGTGCGCGGGTCACAGGGGACGTTTCCTAGCCCTGTCTCCGCTGAGGCGGGCCCGAAAGACGATTCCCTGATCGCGCAGCTTGAAGCCGAGCTCAAAGCCTTGAAAGATGAATTTCGGAGCAGCATCGATGAATACGAAACCTCTGCCGAAGAACTCAAGGCGAGCAATGAAGAGGTCATGTCCATAAATGAGGAGCTGCAGTCCACCAACGAAGAGCTGGAAACCTCCAAAGAGGAGATTCAGGCCATTAACGAGGAGCTGAACACCGTCAATAACGAGCTCAATCTCAGAATGGCCGAGTTGAAAGAAACAAATGACGACTTGGCCAATCTCCTGAATGCCTCCGACATCGGCATGATCTTTCTCAACTCGGCCTTTTGCATCAAGCGCTTCACCCTCTCAGCGCAAAATCTGCTGAACTTGATCCCCGCGGACCTGGGCAGGCCGATCAGTCATCTGTCGCACCGCTTCATCGGTCTGGATCTTGTAGCAGACGCTGAAAAGGTGGTGCAGAACCTCTCCGTGATTGAAAAAGAGGTTCAGACTGCGGCTGGTCAGTGGTACGAGATGCAATGTCTCCCCTATCGTACTCTGGAGAACAAAATCGACGGCGTCGTCTTCACGTTCACTGACGTGACCCGACTGAAGCATTCGGAACAGGCGATGATGGAGGCCCGAGATTATGCCGAGAACATCATCAACACGACGCGGGAATCCCTGCTCGTGCTGGATCCTCAGCTGAAAGTTGTCTCGGCTAACCGGGCCTTCCACGAGACTTTCCAGGTCTCACCGGAGGAGACGGAGAATCGTCTCATCTATGAGCTAGGGAATCACCAGTGGGATATTCCCAGGCTCCGGGAGTTGCTGGAGAAAATTCTGCGTCACGACACGGACTTCGAGAACTTCGAGGTCGAGCACGAGTTCCCCGCGGTCGGACCAAAGGTCATGTCCATGAACGTCAGAAGGATCTACGATAGAGAGAGAACCAGTGTCCGATTAATACTTCTGGCAATCCGGGATCTCCCCGAGAGCGAGCGGGCAGCGGAGGAGCGAAAAAGGCTCGAAGAGCAACTGCGTCAGGCGCAAAAAATGGAAAGCATTGGGACTCTTGCTGCCGGTATCGCCCACGACTTCAACAATATTCTCAACATCATCCAGGGTTACGCTTCTGTTCTCAGGGGTCACGCTGCCAAGAACGATGAGATCGCTGACAGCCTTAACGTCATCAATGACACAACCAAGCGAGGTGCCGCCCTCGTACGGCAGCTTTTGACCCTGGCCCGGAAAACCGAACCTAAATTAGAATTGACAAATATCAACACTGTGATTGAGGAACTGACCAAATTGATTAGGGAAACGTTCCCAAAAACGATCGAAGTGACGTTGGAGTTGAATCGTGAGCTTCCACCGGTCATGGCAGATCCGAACGAAATTCCCCAGGCGCTCTTGAATCTTTGCGTCAATGGCCGCGACGCGATGCCCGACGGGGGTAAGCTTATGCTCAGGACCAAGACCGTCGACCGAATGAGCCTGCAAGAATACGGCGAAGCAAAAGCGGAGCGATACGTCTGTATCGAGGTCAGTGACACCGGCATTGGAATGGACGAAAGCATTCAAAACCGGATCTTTGAGCCTTTCTTCACTACCAAAGAGTTTCAGGGAACCGGCCTGGGCCTTGCGGTGGTGTACGGCATTGTGAAAAACCACAACGGTTTTATTCAAGTAGAGAGTACACCGATGCATGGAGCGACCTTTCGATTGTATTTTCCAGTCGCCTCCTCTGGAGAATAACCGGCTGTGGATCACATTTCAGAAAGAAGGTCGTGACGGATGCAAAGTTGCATTGGCCGCGGCACCATCCTCATAGTCGAAGATGAACAACTCATGCTTCGTCTGGTGGAAAAGGTCTTATTGCAGCACGGTTACCAGGTCTTGGTGGCATCCGATGGTGAAGCGGCAATCGAAGTCTATCGCCGTCACAAGCTAGAGATCGATGTTGTACTGCTGGATGTCGGTCTTCCCAAACTTACGGGCTGGGATGTGCTGTTAAAGATGAAAGAGGAGAACTCAGATGTCAGGGTCGTCATCGCCACCGGCTTTCTAGAGCCGAAAATGAAGACTGAGATGTCCCGCGCCGCTGTCAAGCACTTCGTTGATAAACCCTACATGCTCGATGAAGTCGTAGAGACTCTTCAAAGCCTAATTGACGCGCCTGTGGCTTCGAGCGGTTCTAATACCCCGGTAACATAAAAACCTCTCTCCGGTCCAAGATCATCCGCCTTAACGGCCGTTCCCTAATCAAATTCGACCTTTTGGTCGAGCGATTCGACGTAAGCGACGGTACTTTCATCCTTGTCCCTCTATTAAGCCGAAAGAAGCGGTCGGAAACGACGGCCTTTTTCGTACCACAAGTTCTGGCACACAACGTGCTCCTACAGAGTTAAGAATAGACAACCCAAATAAAGGAGAGACTATGGATACTTTATTGATCGTTATTTTAGTGGTGCTTTTGCTCGGTGGTGGGGGCTGGGGATATTCTCGTTGGCGCCGGTAGCGCCCGCCGATGTATCGGGGTCGTGAATAATTGGAGGCCGGGGACGTCGTCGTCATGCAACTCAGGACTCTCGTGGCAACTCCTATACGGATCTAATCCGCGTCCAAGAAAGTATCCGGGATCGGGATTAAAGTCGGGGCGATACTTCCAGACCCGCAACCGGAATTCAAACGGTGGATCGATCGTTTCCGCGGGCTTCGGTCTGGCGATTACGTCAGAGTCGAGGGACGATTCCTCGATCGCGAACGATTTGAGTTGGACGGTTTTCTTCGGAATGATCGTTAACAGGATATTCACCATCGGCGTTGGTTGGCTGATGACGGAGAAGCAATGAGATTCCTTCGGACTACAGCAATTTTGATCCTCGTTGGATTGCCAAGCGGCTGCGCGCTGGAGACCGCTTCACCGCGCCGGCCCGCCCCCCAGGAAACACCACGCTCTTCGACCAGCCGCCCGCTGGATGCGAAGCAAACGGAGCGATTACAGCGGGTCATGATGCCGCTGATTCGTGCGATGAATAACCCGCGCCGTTTAAACGAGATACGAGTCCGCGTTATTGACGATCCAAACATCAACGCCGCCAATGCGGGAGGCGGCGAGTTTCAAGTGACGACCGGCCTTCTTCAAAAGGCCAACGATGAGCATTTAAGAGGGGTGCTGGCACACGAGATTGCTCACGATGATCTGGGCCATGTGGCGAAAGCACAGACTTTGGGTATGGGGCTCAACATCGGTGTGATTCTGCTCGAACAGTTCATACCGGGCAGCAGCGCGGTTACCCCGATCGCAGGCGCGCTCATTGCCAATAGCTACAGCCGCTCAGAGGAGCTCGAAGCGGATCGTCACGGTGTCGAGATCCTGCGTCGGGCTGGTTATTCCAAAGAGGTCATGATTGACACGCTGACGTGGCTGATGCGGACCTCAGGAGGCGACAGTGGTGGTGGTTTCTTGTCTACGCATCCGGCAACCGAAGACAGAATCGACACGTTGAGAAAATCGGGCGCAGGCCAGGGATGAGAAGAGGAAAGAGATCTCTAACAAACAGTATGGAGGTGTTTATGGTTCGGGCATTCAAAACGTTGATTGTTACGTTGGTAGTTCTGTTCTTGATGACCGGCTGCCAAGCCATGACCGGTGCGACCATGGGACAGAACATCGATGATGGCACTCTTACGTCATACGTGAAGAGCAAGCTCGCGTCGGACAAGATTGTCAGTCTGACACGTGTGGGAGTCGAGACCAACAATGGAATCGTTTATCTCACCGGAGAAGTGGAGACCGCCGAGCAGAAGTCCCGCAGTGGATCTCTTGCGTCTGAAGTCAAAGGCGTCAAACAGGTAGTCAATAACCTGCAAGTCATCAAGCACTAGAGGTAGACTGTACCAGCGTGAGCGTAATAAAAGAGAGGATAGACGTATGAAAACCAATGGTGAATCCAAATTCTCCTACTTGCTTATCGGTCTGGGTCTAGGGGCCATCGGTGCGCTGATGTTCGCGCTGCTCGCGCGCGAAGAAACGCGGGAATTGCCGCGGGAACGCAGTAGTAAGACCCTCGATTAGCTGAATCAAAAGGGGAAGAAACTTCGGGAGACCACCGAAGGAATCGTCGAAAAAAGGAAAGGAACTTATGAGTCATCGCTGCTGCTCGGTTGACGCCAGGAAGCCGAAGAGCAGGCCTACCGGGAAGAACGGCGAGAGACATTGGGGGGATAGGAAACCGGACAGGTGAGGTTCTCTATAAAAAGGAGTTGAAACATGCTTTGGACGATCTTTGTGATTCTTTTGATCATGTGGGCACTGGGATTGGTCACTTCGTACACGATGGGTGGGCTCGTCCATATCCTATTGGTCGTTGCCCTGATAGTTCTCGTGGTCAATCTTGTTCAGGGACGTAGACCCTGGTAGCCGTTTCGGCTTTCAAAGGAAGGAGTTTTTATGGGTATCAAAGCGATAACGCTTGTTGGGATCGCTCTCATCCTTCTCGGGATCGTGGCTTTTGCTTACCAGGGCATCACCTACACAAGCCGCGAGAAAATTATCGACGTTGGCCCACTTCAGGCCAGCGTTGACACCAAGAAGACCATCCCGCTTTCACCTCTCTTGGGCGGATTGGTGCTTGTAGGCGGGATCGTGT
>JAHKKJ010000248.1 GCA_020027655.1 Deltaproteobacteria bacterium
ATTGTGCCGGAAGAGTTGAGCTGGCCCCGAGTCGTCCGCCGCGCATTCTCCGATCCTCAGGTGCCCCACGAGTCTACCGGCATCCATGGGCGCGGCACCGCCGAAGTCAAGACTAACGACGTCACCAATCGGGTAAAGCAGGGCGAGGCAGGCTTCGTGGTGGAATTCGGCCGGCCGGGAATCGGCGCTCGTTTTCGCGACATCGAGCGGGTCACACGAGCCTTGGCCGAGCTAGGCGTCGAATTCGAAAGCAACAATCCCGTCACTTCGCTCATGACCGACCCCGCGCGGGGTCTCATCAAGCCAGAGATCCTTAACGAGAAAATTCTATCGGCGATCGTCGAGATCAAAACTAGACTGGAACAGGTGCCTTCAGTCTTGAGGAAAATCAAGGAGCTTTCCCGCGAAGTGGGCACGGTGATCAGCATCGGCGTCTCAACCCGCTGCGGCGGCGCGGGCGACGAACCATTGCAGGAGATTTTGGAGCGCGAGGGCTATCCCACTTATCGGGGGAAAACTAACTTGGGGCTGGGGCGAATGACGACCGCGCATGACTAATCACATGCCAAAGGTTCCAGACGCGAGACGCGCGAAAAAATCGAGGATTGAAGATAGAGGATAGAAGATGGCGATCTTCGATCTTCCATCCTCGATCTTCGGTCTTTCAACGGTCTGTTTCGGATCAGAGCTGAGATGACAAATACTCTTCATCGGTACAGCGAGCACTACGCCTTTGAAAAGCCATCGAACCCAGCTCCGGTGAAAGATGACTTCATCGTTTTCGCCATGGCGAGCCGGGGGATCAATGATGACGATCTGGTTGCAAAATATCGCACGTTTCTGCGCCTGGCGCTGAAGCACAATCCAGTGAATATCGGCGACGCCACCAAAGGCGGCATACTCCGTCCACGACAGGATTTGAATCCGACAGCTCACTGGACGCGCGACCAACGGCCCAAGCCGGAAGAAGTCGTCGCCGGTATCGAGGGTCACACTACTGTAGCGGCGGTCTTTGACAACTATGAAGACATGAAAGCCTTTATACACGATGTCCAAAGCGCGAATCTGGGTATTTCCGTTAACATCAGCGCGCCGATTGCAGAGGCGGACCGTTGCTGCCGCGATACCGAAATCACTCGCCATAGCGTGGAATACTCATTGGGCTTTTGCGGGAGGGTGGACAAGCTGCCGGACGCCACCGTGCTTGAACTTTCAACCATGTGCGGCCACGGCATGCTTTCCGCCCAGTTTGTCAAAAAAATGATCGATTGGGTCAAAGAAAACCGCCGCACCCCCGCAGAAGTTTCTCGCACGATGGCGCGCTTCTGCAGCTGCGGCGTGTTTAACGTTAGCAGGGCTGAACGCATCCTTGACGAGGCGCGCACGAAAAACCGGTGAGTGCAAACCAGGAAGAGGGTTTTAACGATTCTTTATCTCAACTTAATCCTCCCGTCGAGGGAGAAGAAAGACGGAAAGGAGAAAAACAAATGAAGCGTATTTTCCTCGGTATTCTGGTCCTGACCTTGGTCGGTCTTTGGATTCCACCGTCAATGGCGCAGACCATTACGCTAAGGCTTGGCCACGTCGGTTTTCCCGGCTCTCTTTTCGCCATTACAACCGATGAATATGCTAAGAGAGTCAACGCCGCGCTCAAGGGGAAGGTGGAGATCAAGGTCTTCCATTCGAGCCAACTCGGCAGCGACGAGCAGATGATGAGGGGGATCAAGGTCGGCGCCCCGGAGTTGGTGGCGCCCTCAACGGTCATGAGCACGGTGGATGCCAAATTCGGGGTCTTTGAGATGCCCTACCTCATTGTCAGCCGAGCCCACATGAAGAAGGTGGCTGAGAATAAGCAGGTACAGGACCAACTCTTCAGCGGCCTGCCCGCAAAAGGGGTCAGGGTGCTGGGAGTGTGGGAGAACGGATTCCGCCACATTACCAACAACGTGAGACCGATCGTGAAACCTGATGATCTGAAAGGGATTAAGTTGAGAGTACCTGGCGGAGTCTGGCGGGTAAAGATGTTTAAGGAGTATGGGGCGAATCCTTCGCCCATGCCGCTGGCTGAGGTCTATTCGGCTCTTCAATCCGGCGTAATGGACGCGCAGGAGAATCCCTTCCCACAAATCGCGTCGGCGAAATTTCAGGAGGTACAAAAATTTCTCTCGTTGAGCGGTCATGTCTACACTCCCGCCTACCTGGTGGTGGGAGAAGAGGTCTGGACGAAGCTGCCGAAAGATACCCAAAACACGCTCTCGAAGATCGCCTGGGAGATGGGGGACGTTGCCCGCTCTGAGGGCGAGCGGCTGGATAAAGAACTGATGAGCAAACTCGCCCCGCCCATGAAGGCCAACGAAGTGGACAAAGATGCGTTCATTAAAGGGTCGGCGACGATCTACGAGGAGTTTGGTAAGGAAGTACCGGGCGGGACTGATTTGATCAAGCTAGTCCAGTCGCTGCGGTAGCATCGAGAGATTCGGGTTTCGAGTTTCGGATCCCGAATTGCGAATGCGAATTCTGTAGTAGACAAAGCTTCTCGCAACTCGAAACGGCCAACTGAAAAATCAACCATGGGGAAAATCTTCGGCCGATTGACTAATCTTCTCGAGTGGTGGGCTGTGCTCCTGCTCGTGCTGATGGTCGTATTGGTCATCCTTGGCATTTTCTTTCGCTACGTTCTCGGCGCGTCTCTTGCCTGGTATGATGAGTTCGCGTCCTACCTTTTGGTCTGGCTCACCTTTTCTGGAACTGTAGTCGCGTCGTATCGCCACCGGCACATCGGATTCGAAGTGGTCGTGGATCGACTCCAGCCTAGAACCCGCAGGATTGTCGATTTCATCGGTGAGTCTTTTGTCCTTTTTTTCCAAGGCGTGCTTCTGTATTACGGCTGGTTGCTGACCAGCAAGATGGGAAATGAAACCGCGGTCTCCCTGGTGTGGGTCAAGATGAGCTGGATCTACAGTGTTCTCCCGATTGCAGGGGGACTGATGTTTCTTATCAGCCTCAAGCGGCTCATCGACATCGTATCCATTGGCGAAGCCAAGAGAGGAGATGATGCGGCGTGGAGTGGCTCATCCTCGGAATAGTCGTCGCGCTCACGGTCATCAACGTACCCATAGGGTTTGCCCTTTCCATTTCCGCGATCATTCTTCTCATCTGGAAGGGCACGGCGTCTCTCAGTGTAGTCCCCCTGAATCTTTTTTCCGGTGCGTCGAGTTTCCCGCTGCTTGCCATTCCGCTCTTCATCTTGGCCGGCGGCCTCATGGAGACTTCGGGGATTTCGCTCCGACTGGTAAATCTTGCCAATAGTTTCGTCGGTTTCATCCGCGGCGGATTGGCGATGGTCACGGTGGTGGCGACCATGATTCAGAGTGAGATCTCTGGATCATCCGTGGCGGATGCCGCTGCGATCGGCAACGTTGTGATCCCTGCCATGGAGAAACGGGGCTACCCAAGGGCGCTCAGCGCGGCCATCGTTTCCAATGCGGCGTCGGCTGCCATCCTGATCCCGCCGTCGATTCCCATGATCATCTACGCCTGGATGGCCGAGGTGTCAGTAGCTAAACTTTTTTTCGCCGGCTTCCTGCCGGGCTTTATCGCCTGCGGCGCGATGATGGTGCTCTGCTACTACTATGCCCGAAAGTACAACCTGCCTGTAGAGCAAAAGTTCTCTGTGCGGCAAGTCGGAAAATCGACCATAGAGGCTCTTTGGGCGCTCTCCATACCGGTGGTCATCTGGGGAGGTATCTTCCTGGGGATTGCCACGGCGACCGAGGTGGCCGCCCTCGCCGTTTTGGCAGCCTTCATTATCGGCGTCTTTGTCTACCGGGAACTGCCCACCAAGCAAACTGTTCGCGTCCTCAAAGATTCGGCCGGACAAACGGCCGTCGTTATGTTGATCGTGGCAGCGTCAGCAGTGCTAGGATGGTATTTGACCAGCGAGCAGATCCCGCAGAAGTTTGCTCGGCTCATACTCGAGACAACGTCAAACAAGTACCTGATCCTGCTCTTCCTGAATATCTTCTTTTTCATCGCGGGAATGTTTCTCCACTCCGCCGCGGCAATCATCCTGATTGTTCCCATCGTGATGCCACTCATCCGGCAGATTGGAGTGGATCCGATCCATTTCGGCATCATCGTGACCATTAACCTCGGCGTCGGTCAGCAGACCCCGCCCGTTGCCACGGTGCTGTTTACCACCGCCGCCATCGCGCGCTTGCCTTTCTGGGAAGTTTTTAAAGCGGGGTGGCCGTTCACCGTTGTTCTGGCTTTGGTCACTCTCCTGGTAACCTATGTCCCGTGGATCAGCCTCGGATTGCTCAACCTCGTCAATTGGTAATTGGCAGTCTTGCCGCTTTGAAGTGGAGAGAGTATGTGAAGGAGTTAGCGGAAAGGAGAGTGCTATGAAGAGACTAATCTTTGGCTTTGGCTTTGGCTTTTTCTTTTTGTTCGCGTGCAATCCTGACGTCCAAGCTCAGACCCCTTTCTACCAAGGCAAGAGTATAAAGCTCGTGGTGGGAAGTCCTGCGGGATCTAATTATGACCAGTATGGCCGTCTGATCGCCCCTTATCTGAGCAAGCACATTGCCGGGAACCCCGAGGTTGTCGTGCAAAACATCGGCGGCGCCGGTTCTGTCATCGCAGCCAATCAGGTTTATCGCGTAGCCGCGGCTGATGGTTTGACTCTCGTATCGATTCTTCCGGCCATTTATCTTGATCAGCTTGTGGGACGTAAAGAGGTCCAGTTCGATTATGCCAAGTTTACCTGGATCGGCAGCACCGACCGCTCGAACAACTTGCTGATCATGCGAGCCGATACGCCTTTCAAGACGATACACGACGTTCGCGGCGGCACCCAAGCCCCGAAGTGCGCAGCCACGGGCACCGGCTCAATCGCTTATTACATGCCCAAGCTCTTGGAGGAGACGATCGGAACGAAGTTTGACGTCGTAACCGGGTATCCGGGTGGACCCGACATGGACCTCGCGGTGGAAAGGGGCGAAGCCCAGTGCCGAGCCTTTACCTTGACTGCCTTTTTTAGCAACCGCGAGCCTTATCTCAGCTGGCGTAAAAACAGGTTTGTTCGGGTTCTCGTTCAAACCGGGTCAAAGCGGGATCCGAGGCTGTCCGAGGTTCCGACACTTAATGAGCTCATGGATGAACATAAAACCCCGGAATCCTCCCGTCGTCTAGCTAAATTGGTCCTGGCCTCCGGCGAGCTGGGCCGGCCGATCATGGGACCACCGGGGATCCCTATGGACCGGGTCAAAATTTTGCGCCAGGCTTTCATGAAGGCGCTGAATGATCCTGAGCTTCTAGCCGTCGCCGAAAAACAGAATCTGGAGATAGAGGCCACCAGCGGTGAGGAGTTGGAAGCCTTGGCCAAGGAGGTTATGACGCAACCCCCGGAGGTTATCGAACGGATGAAGAAGCTCTTGGGCAAGTAAAGCTCGGCAATCACGCGAGCTAACGCCCGAAGCAAGTTGATCCGCGAATAGCAGCCGAGGAGCGGATGGATTCACGACAATAAGCCAGCGGCGGGCGGGCCGTTTGCTAACTCTGAGGGAGACGGATTATAAGTCAGCATCATAAGACATGAAGGGAGATTTCTATGGGATTACTGAAAGTAGAGGGCGTTACGCACTGGTCGATTCCGGTGAATAACCTGGAAGAGTCAGAGAAGTTCTATGGCGATCTGCTCGGCCTGAAGCCGCTAGGGCGGCTCGGCAATGCGGTCATGTCCTGCTTTAACGTGGGCGACCACAACATCCTGCTCTGCGAGCGCGAGCAACCTTTGGACACCTCCGGCGTAGAGCAACGAGTGCACCATTCTTTCACGGTGAGCCCGGAGACGTTTGTGCAGGCATGTAAGGTTTTTCACGAAAAGAAAATACCCATCGTCGAGCTCCATTACCGCGCAAAGGGTTATTTCACGGGACGGGAGCTTTATTTTCACGATCCGAGCGGTAACCGGCTCGAGCTGCGCGATCCGACCTGGCAACAAGGAATGCCTGAGCCTCCGT
>JAHKKJ010000020.1 GCA_020027655.1 Deltaproteobacteria bacterium
TCGCTGGTTAGCAGTGCGCGCACCCGTTCAACGCTGGCCGCCGGAACTTTAACTTGGAGCTGCGTGCCCTGCACCCTTTCCACCGAAACACCGGAGATGCCGCGGTCGCGCAGCAAATTGGTGAGATCCGCCTTGATCCGCTCGACATTGTTCTCGATCGCTTTATCAACCTTTACTTCGAGAACCAGATGGCTACCGCCCTGCAGATCCAATCCCAAGTGAATCCGCTCCGCCGGCAAAAAATTACTCCACCAGGAAGGCAGGTTATGAAAAAAAGTTGGCGTCAGATAGAGCAAGGCACCCACAGTCGCAACAATAAACAACGCCAAACGCGTCAATACCGCCCGTCGCATTCCCTTACTCCTTTACTTCTTTGCCGGAACTCTTCTCGCCGGTGACAACGGCAGAGATCTGAGGCCGGTGAACGCGGATCCTCACGTTGGGAGCCACCTCCAAAGTCACCACGTTATCCGCCAGGGCCACCACCTTACCGTAAATTCCTCCCGAGGTCATCACCTCGTCATTTTTTTTGAGTTTGTTGAGCATTTCCTGATGCTCCTTGCCCTTCTTTTGCTGCGGCCGGATGACCAAAAAATACATGATGACGAAGATCAAGATGAACGGTAATATCGTCATCACCGGGCTGGGCCCCGTCAATCCCGGCGCCCCTTGGGCATAGGCGATGTCCCACATGTTTCCTCCTGTTAAATCCTAGATTGGCTTTGCGAGATCGGCGCTCTCTCGGCTCCAGAAATCGCTACGCTCCCGGCGAATGGCCTCCCGACACTTTTCCATAAGCCGATGGTAAAAGTAAAGATTGTGCAAACTATTGAGCTGCGATGAAAGAATTTCTCCGGCGACGTACAGATGGCGCAAGTAGGCCCGCGAGAAGTTGCGACAGCAGTAGCAGTCGCAGGTCTCATCCAGCGGCCGCGGATCGCTGGCGAATTCGGCGCGCTTGATGCTGAGTTTACCTTGCGCGGTAAAGAGCGTGCCGTTTCGAGCGTTGCGCGTCGGCAGGACGCAATCGAACAGATCAAAACCGGCACGGACGGCGTTCACAAGATCCTCGGGTCTGCCCACACCCATGAGATAGCGTGGCCGAACTTCGGGCAGCCATCCGACCGTGCACGCCGCGATGGAATGAAGTAACTCCTCGCCTTCACCCACGCCCAAGCCACCCACCGCAAAGCCGTCGAAAGGCATGGGAGTCATGTCTCGAACACACTGCTCCCGAAGATCTTTATGCATACCGCCTTGAATAATCCCGAACATCAATTGATCTGCTTTACTTCGCGCTCTCAAACAACGTTCAGCCCAGCGAATCGTTCTCGCCGTGGAATCTCGAACATACTCGCGATTCGCGTCATGGGGGATACATTCGTCCAGAACCATCGCGATGTCGCTGCCGAGGGCCTCTTGGATCTGAACGACGCTCTCTGGGGTAAGGAGATGATAAGAGCCATCCAGATGAGACTGAAAGTAAACCCCCTCCTCCGAGAGCTTTCGCATCGCACCGAGGCTGAAGACTTGGTAGCCGCCGCTGTCCGTCAAAATCGGTCCATCCCAGCTCATGAAGCGATGCAGCCCGCCCAACTTGCGAATCAGCTCGGCGCCTGGGCGGAGATAGAGGTGATAGGTATTCCCAAGCAAAATCTGGCAACCCATCTCTTTCAAATCTCTGGGCAGCATGGCTTTTACCGTTCCCTGAGTGCCCACAGGCATAAAGGCGGGGGTCTCCACAACGCCATGGTCGGTAACCAGTTGGCCGAGTCGCGCGCCTTTCGGGTCCTTTTTGATTATCGTGAAGTGTGAAGCCATGTCCCAATTTTCGAACTTAGATTTTGGGATGTACGATCCAATCTAAAATCGGTAATGAAAAATCCAAAATCTCAAAGTATGATCATTCCATCGCCATAACTGTAAAACCGATATCGCATCTTGATTGCTTCCGCGTAAGCGCGTCGCACCAGTTCAAGTCCGGCGAACGCAACGACTAGAACGAGTGGCGTCGAAGCCGGTAGATGAAAATTGGTGATCAATGCATCGATGACGCGGAAAGGGTCACCGGGACGTATGAAAAGACGCGCAATTCCGTGGTCCGCCTTCACCTTTCCGGTTCGCCGCGCAACCCATTCGAGTGTTCGGGTACTGGTGGAACCGACAGCGACCACGCGATGACCATCCCGTTTCGTCCGATTGATCCGCGCCGCCGTCTCAACCGGCAGGGTGTAACGCTCCCCTTCCATCCGATGGTCTTCGACAAATTCTTCCCGTACCGGTTGAAAGGTACCTGGCCCCACATGCAGCGTCAATAGAGCTCTGTCAATTCCGCTCGCTTGTAATGATTTGAACAGCTCGGGAGTAAAATGAAATCCCGCGGTGGGAGCCGCGATGGCACCTGGATTAGAGGCGTAGACGGTCTGATAGCGCTCCCGGTCCAAATCCGCCGTGTGCCGAATTCGAGTGATGTAGTGTGGCAACGGCAGTTCTCCAAGCGCCTCAAGTTGTTCGTTGAAATCCCCCGAATGATGGAACTCCAAACCAAAGCGGCCGCCGCCGAGGTCGCCCATAACCAGGGCCGTCATATTTCCATTGAACCGAATTTGGCTGCCGACCGCCGGTTTCTTGGTCGCATTGACGATGGCAATCCACAGGTTGCGTTTGTCCGGGAAGCGCTCTAACAACAAAACTTCTACCTTGCCACCGCTTTCCTTGGCACCCCGAAGCCGCGCAGGGAACACCTTCGCATCGTTGAGCACGAGTAGGTCTCCCGGACCCAGAAAATTTCCCAGCTCTGAAAAGACGCTGTGAATCAATTCACCCGTGCTGCGCTTAATCACCAGCAGGCGCGAGGTCTCTCGATCGCGGCTTGGATACGCCGCGATCAAGGAGTCGGGAAGTTCGTAGGTAAAATCTTTGAGCTCCATAACGGTCTGAACTTCGTCTTCAACGAAGCGGCAGATCTCGAGCGCTCGCCCCATCCCGAAACGGGCCCGAGCAATCGGTAGCGGGTATAAGACTGGCTAGCAGAAAGGATGACGGGGCCTATGAGGATAGCTATGTTGGCTCGTTTTTCTTGAGAAAGGGAGTGAGCAAGTCGATGGGCACGGGAAAAATCGTCGTTGAATTCTTTTCCGACGCCACCTCGACAAGGCTCTGCAAAAAACGCAACTGCAGCGCCACGGGCTGCTTGCTGATGACTTCGGCAGCGTCGGCGAGCTTTTGCGAGGCTTGGAATTCACCATCCGCATGGATCACTTTGGCGCGTCTTTCGCGCTCCGCCTCCGCTTGTTTCGCCATGGCCCGCTGCATCTCCTGAGGAAGGTCGATATGCTTCAACTCGACAAGCACGACCTTAATCCCCCAGGGTTCGGTCTGAGCGTCCAGGATCTCCTGAATCCGGCTGTTGATCTTTTCCCTCGCGGACAGAAGATCGTCTAGCTCGCCCTGCCCGCAGACGCTCCGTAGCGTTACCTGCGCTAGCTGAGAAGTGGCAAAGAGATAGTTCTCGACTTCCCGCACCGCACGATTGGGTTCCAGAACTCTAAAATAGAGCACGGCATTGACTTTCACCGACACGTTATCCCGCGTGATTACGTCTTGAGGAGGGACGTCCATGGTGACCGTGCGAAGATCCATGCGAACCATCTTTTCAATCCCGGGAATGATGTAGACGATCCCCGGGCCTCTGGACCCTACCATCCGGCCAAGTCTAAAAACGACCGCGCGTTCATACTCTTTAAGAATCTTGATGCCGCTGATGATTGCAACAACAACAAGAACGACAAATGTAAGCGGTACTCCCAGACCGAACATATTTGCCTCCCCCCTCTACTTACGATGACCGACCGGACAATCGCCGTACTTTGAGATTCAGCCCTTGATATCCGACAATTTCAACCTTTTCACCCACGTCGATCTCACCGTCGGCCTCAGCGTTCCAATACTCTCCATGAACGAAAACCTTTCCTGTCGGATTGAGTTTCGCTCTGACATCGCCAATCTCTCCCAGCATCCCTTCGAATCCCAGGGTGGGTTTCGATTTCTGCGAGCGATAGACGAGATAACTGATCGCAAGCACGAACGAAGCCATCGTCGCAACGGCAGTAAAGATGATCGCAGGTTCGACTCCTATGGTTGAATCTTGAGTATCGAAAAGCAAAAAGGACCCGAGTGCAAGCGAAATCACGCCGCCAATCCCCAGCACGCCAAAACTCGGCATGAAAGCCTCGCCGATCAAAAGCGCGATTCCCAGAAGTATCAAGACAAGCCCGGCGTGATTGAAAGCAAGAAGCTGCAAGGAGATCAAGGCTAAAATCAGACAGATGGCGCCGGCAACACCGGGGAAGATCACTCCGGGATGGGAGAACTCCATGTAGAGCCCGAGGATGCCGGCCATCAGCAAAAGATAGGCGATGTTCGGGTCAGCGATAACATTGATCACCCGCTGCTTGAGGTTCATCTCATGCCGAATGACTTTGACATCTTTTAGCGAGAGTGTATGGGGCCGGCCATCGAGATCCACTTTGCGCCCCTCTGATTGTTTCAGTAGATCATTGATATCCTTGGCCACGATATCGATAACGTTTTGCTTGAGAGCTTCTTTTTCGGTGATCGAAACGCTCTTGCGTACCGCCTGAATGGCCCACTCAGCGTTTCGGCCCCGCTGGCGCGCGATGGTTTCGCTGAACGAAGCGACGAAATTTTCGATCTTTTCTCCCATCACGCCTTTGACTTCCTGTCCACCACCCGCCACTGGATGCGCCGCGCCGATATTAGTGCCGGGCGCCATAGCCGCGATGTGAGCTGACAGGGTGATAAACACGCCCGCGGAACCCGCACCGGCGCCGCTGGGAGCAACGTAGACCATCACGGGAACCGGCGCGCCTAAAATTTCTTTGACGATCGTGCGTGTCGAACTGAGCAGCCCGCCGGGAGTATCGAGTTGAATGATCAGGGCTCGTGCTCCGTTTGACTTGGCTCGCGCGATGCTCTCTCGGATAAAGTCGTCTACGGCCGGATTGATACTGCCGTCGATGACAATGAGGTCGACGTGTGGCGCTGCCGCATCCTTCGGCTGCGCCAGCACCGAGAAGCCCGCCGCCACGAAAATCATGAAGAGTGCGATTCTAAGCGTTCTCACCGTTCATCTCTTTGATAACTTTCTTGATATCTTCCCAAACAAGCTTCTTGTCTCCGGGATTACGCAATAAATAGGCGGGGTGAAACGTGGGCATCAGTTTGATTCCATGATAGCTATGCCAATTGCCCCGCAGTTTTGTAATCGGAACCTTGCTCTGCAAGAGCGTCTGGACGGCAAACTTACCCAAGGCGATAATAATCTCGGGTCGAACGAGATCGATTTGCTTCTTGAGGAACGGCTCGCAGGAGGCGACCTCATCAGGCTCAGGATTACGATTTTCCGGCGGCCGGCACTTCACCACATTGGCGATATAGACGTCCTCGCGCTTGAATCCCATCCCTTTGGTTATAATATCCGTGAGCAGCTGACCCGCCCGGCCCACGAAAGGCTCGCCTTGCAGATCTTCGTCACGACCCGGCCCTTCGCCAATGAACATCAACTTGGCCTTGGGATTGCCCACCCCGAAGACCAGATGAGTACGACCGGACCACAGTTTGCACCGCCGGCAGTCGCCAATGGCCTCGCGGAGTTCTTCCAGGGTCTTGGCTTTGTACGTCGCCGATGAATCGGAAAAAAGGTCACCCTCGGTTCCGCTCAATAGATTTTCCCCGTCCGCCATAACAACATTCGTTTGCAGAGCCTCGCCAGGAAAAAGAAATCGGATGCCAACCCGTTCTTGCCGTTGTAGATGACGGCGCAACGATGTAACTAACGTCGCTAATTCGTTCCTGTCACTCGGTATCGACACGATTGAAGCATCCTGTGACTGCCGAGGGATCTTAGCACTATACGTCGAGGAGTCGCAATATCGCGTCGCAGGTTGTTTTTCGCGGTCGACTCAGCCGGCCTTCCGTAGTTGCTCGAGATAAATCGATCGGACGGAAGTTAAAAAAGACAGGGTCTCAACCCACAGGTAATCCGGATAGGTATGCGGGCAAACTTGAAATGCGCCATCATAATAAAGCAAAGTCGTCTCGCCATAGATGCCAGACTGCAGAAAGATGCGATGCCCCGCGTTTTTGGTCGAGGCGAGAACGACCTTCCCGGCCTCAAGATAGCCGGGATCGATGTTCACTCTTCTCCCCGCGCGCTCTGGCCCACCCGATCTATATTGTCCCTCCACCTCTTGGGTTTGGAGTTTGATCCCCGCCAGGTTTCCCGGTGAATCCAATGGAGAAAAAGAGACGAAGCGCCGGAGCAAGCCGGCCCCCATCTCGTTTTCGTAGAACTTGGAAAGATTCCAGGGCAAGGTCTCACTGCGGGCGTCGATGGCCCCGAAGATAGCGGTCAGGTCGGTCTCAACGGCATCTAAAAGTTCAATCTCCGACGAGAGCAACCCAACAAAGTACTTTGCCGGTTGGGGATCTCTCGGGATTCCCATCTTAGCGTTGGCTTTTTAGGACAAGCAGATGATCAAGAATTTGCTCAGCCAGCTCATCTTTGCTCATCAGCGGTAGTGAACGGACGGTACCGCCACGATCGAGAATCGTGGCGACATTGGTATCGAGGTCGAAGCCGGCTCCTGCTTCGCTTACGTTATTGGCAACAATCATGTCGAGGTTTTTGTCTTTTAGCTTTTTCGTGGCGTTGGCTACCAATTCCCCAGTCTCGGCAGCGAATCCTACCAACATCTTCCCATTCTTCCTGGCACTGATCTCCTTGAGAATGTCAGGATTCGGTTCGAGTCGAAGTTCGATCGGACCCTTACCCCGTTTTATCTTCTTGCGAGCAAAATCAACCGGGCGATAATCGCTGACGGCGGCGGCCATGATCACAGCAGTACACCCGGAAAACTGCTCGAGAACGGCGTGGCGCATCTCGGCAGCCGTCGTCACCGATGTTAGACGGGCTCCCGCGGGCGGTTCGAGCTCGGTGGGACCGCTAATGAGAGCCACCTCGGCTCCCCTCCGAATCGCCGCGCGAGCCAGGGCATATCCCATCTTTCCCGACGACCGGTTAGATAGATAGCGGACAGGATCCAAAGGCTCCCGATTTGGGCCGGCGGTAATTAAGAGTTTCTCGCCGACCAAATCCTTTTTTTTAAGCAAGCGGCGGGTTTCTTCCAAGATTTTCTCCGGTTCGGGCAAACGCCCCTTGCCCTCATAGCCGCATGCGAGATAACCCTCCGCTGGTTCTATGAAATGATAGCCCAGCCGTCGCAACTTCCGGACGTTCTCCTGGAGGATGGGATTTTCATACATGTGGATATTCATAGCCGGTGCGATCAGCACCGGCGCCTTTGTCGCCATAAGCACAGTGGTCAATAAATCATCGGCAATGCCGGCGGCGATCTTGCCGATCACATTCGCGGTTGCAGGCGCAATGACAAAAAGATCGGCGCTGTCCGCCAGATTGATATGACCGATTTCAGATTCCTGGGTTAGGTTGAATGTTTCAGTGGCAACAGGCATGCCGGAAAGGGTCTGAAAAGTCAGCGGCGTCACGAACTCCATGGCGCCCCTCGTCATGATGACCTGGACAACGAAGCCGTCTTTGACCAGCAAACGTACCAACTCGACGGCTTTATAACACGCAATCCCGCCGGTCACGCCGAGCACCAACATCGGTTTTTCCTGGTTAGAAGCCACGGCCTAAAATAACCAATCGATCGGGTGCTTGCAAACCTTTATCGCCTCCAGACCCTCGTGGCTAATACCAAAATGACATGTAAATAACTCAGTTGGGACTTTTTGTCACTTCTCTGGGGTAACGAAGAATGCTGGACTCGTAATGAGATCCAATAAGTTCCTTAGAGTTCTAACATGCCTTTATTACGGCTACTTTTTACTCTTGGCATGATTCTAGCTGTGCTTTGAAATCGCTCGCTAGCAGAAATTTGAGTGGCCAATTCAGGCGCCGTTAACACTTGACCGAGATTCTAAGTTCATGTAAGCCTAGGAGACGATGATGAAAATTGACTATCTGTCCCGGGGATTGTACGTCCGATTGCTTCTACTGCTAGTGATCGGTCTTGGGCTACCGATATTGACCGTGAATGTGGCCCACACCCAAGATGAGGCGGGGAGCAAGGATGGACCGGGTACGGTAGTCGCTCAGGCACCCGTTGATAAACAGCCGGCCAAAACGGATGCCGTGGCAACGGCCGAAAGCTCGACGGTCCCGGGAGAAGATTTTGATTCCGACCCGTTCGAACCGTTCAACGAGAAAATGTTTTGGTTCAACCGCGAGGTTCTCGACCGGTTTGTGCTGAAACCCGTAGCCACGGCGTGGGATTTTGTTCTTCCTACCCAGGTGCAGAAGGGAATCCACAATGTATTTGACAATCTCGCTGTGGTGCGGCGTGTGGTAAACAATACTCTGCAATTGAAATTTACCGGTGCAGCGAAGGAGGCCGCTCGATTCACCATCAATAGCACGATTGGAGTCGTGGGTTTTTTTGATGTGGCCAAAGAAGGATTTGGCATCGAACAGAGCGATGAGGACACCGGGCAAACATTCGGTGTTTGGGGGATGGGACCAGGTCCCTATTTAGTCTTGCCGTTTCTTCCCCCTTTGACAGTGCGCGACGGCATTGGATATGCATTCGACGTAGCGATGACCCCGTATATCTATTTCATCCCTTGGTATGGCAGCATAGGAATTACAACCACCAACATGGTGAACGAGCGCTCTCTGAATCTCGATCGTTTTGAGCGCGTCGCGGAGTCAACGGTGGACCTCTACGGTGCTGTTCGTAATGCTTACCTGCAGAGACGAGCGGCAGCGATCCGGCAGTAAAATTAACCGGTTAAAGACAAGTTGTCCTCAGCCTTCGACTGGTTATCGAAAGCCAGCAAATTTTTCTCTCACCTAGCATGGAGCACAGCGGTTTCGACTATTGACAAGTGCGCGACGGTTCATTAAGAAATATGGCCTGTTTGACCGCCGTTAGGGCGGTTAGAAAGTAACCCTGGGCCCTTTTCGGACTTCGAGACAAATCTCTCAAGAGTGGAACTAAAAAAACATGCCAAGAACAAAAAAGAAGACTGCAGGACGACCCAAGAAGAATCGGTCTGATAATTATTTCGACGACGCGGGCCACGACGAAGCAGAAGACGAAGATCTACCAAGCGACGAAGCGGGCAGACGCAAGATCAAGAAGAACTACGAAGAGCTGCTGGGTATTCGCATCGACAAACTCCGCGGTCGGATCCTCAACCGCGAGAAAATCAACAAGAGCATCGACGGGGTTTATTTCATTTGCTTTGAATGCAAGAAAATCTGTCACAATCTCGACGAGGGATGGGTCGAGGAAGCAGGAACCCAAAATGGCTTTTGTGGAACCTGCGCCAAAGCCAAGGGCATCCACAGCAGCGCAGCCTAACGCCTCGGCCTTAAACGCCCGAGTACGTCCTTAAGTTCCAGCGGCAGGTCAGATTCAACTTTAACCACTCGACGATCCCGGGGATGGAAAAATTCCAGGCAACAGGCGTGCAAAAACTGGCGTTTGAGGCTGAACTTTTCCTGGTCGTTCTCGCCATAAAAAATATCTCCAACGATGGGATGTCCCGTGGCCGCCAGGTGAACCCGGATCTGATGGGTCACTCCGGTTTCCATCTCGATCTCCAAAAGACTCAACCCGGCAACATCCCATAGCTTTCGAAAACGAGTTAGCGCCGCCCAGCTTTTTTGCTTCTTTGAGCGGGCCGAAATATCGGATATCGCCCGCATCCGCTTCTTGTCGCGAGAATCATGGGTGATGGGGTAGACCACCGCTCCCTCAGGCTCGGTGATTCCCCACACCAAAGCCCAATATTTTTTCTTGACTTGCCGGCGGCGAAACTGCAGTCGCAGATCATCAAACGCAGCCTGTGTCTTGGCGACTAACACCAATCCCGATGTCTCACGGTCGAGACGATGGAGCAAACCCGGCTCCCAACGGCTTTTGCCGATCATCAACAGATCGGGACGCTCTGCGGCAAGAAAATTGGCCAGTGTACCTTGGTCTCGTCCGGAGAAACCGTGCGTCGCCATTCCCGCCGGTTTGTCCACCACCAGCACGACATCATCTTCGTACACGATCGGCACTCGAAGTTGGGACTGGGGAATCGGAGCGGTAAGCAGCCAATGCCCGACCCCTTTAAACGTCACCTGATCGCCAGGCAAGAGCTTGTCTCCCTTTTCTCCGACCTTGTCATTAATCCGGAAAAGCTTGCCACAGATCGCATGCTCCACTTCACGACGCGAGAGATGCGGCAAACAATGTCGCACGAAGGTATCCAAGCGTGTTCCCGCGCGGTCATTGGGAACGCGCCATGATCGAGTTATCGCGGCTGAGGCTTGATCGGACATAGCTCCTACCGTACTATACGTTGGAATTATCCGAACCGGAACACGGAGATGCAACCAAAATGCTACAGCGTAATCATCGCCGGAGGTAAAGGCACGCGTTTTTGGCCGCTCAGCCGCTCCCAACGGCCGAAGCAACTGCTGAAGATCTTGGGTCGGCGAAGCCTTATCAGCGAAACAGCCAGCCGGGTGTTATCCATCAGCGGGCGGAAACAGACACTCGTCGTTACGGTGGCAGAACAACTGAACGCACTCCGCAAAGAGCTGCAGCGGTTGCCGCGCAGAAACTTCTTGGCCGAACCCTACGGCAAGAATACCGCCCCTTGCATCGGGTTGGCAGCTTTGGAGGTTGTCGCAAAGAACCCCGGTGCGGTGATGGTTATTCTACCGGCCGATCACTGGGTTGCGGACATCAATGGGTTTCGAAATACCATCGGAGCGGCGGTGGAAATCGCAATGCGCCAGGATAGTTTGGTCACCATCGGTATTCGACCGAACTATCCTGAAACCGGCTACGGCTATATCATGAAAGGAAAATCGCTTGGCGGAAAAACCGCCGCCTATCAAGTGAAGCGATTCAGAGAGAAACCTTCAGTGTCCATGGCTCGGCAACTGATTCGCCAAGGTTCTCTCTGGAACAGCGGCATCTTCGTCTGGAAAGCCTCCCTCCTCCTGGAACTGATGCAGCGCTATCAACCCACGATCGCAAGGGGATTGGAACAAATCAAAAAAGCTGCGCGCGGAAAGTCGCTCGGTGCGCCGTCCCCGCAGATCCGCAACATCGTCGCTCGGGAATACAAAAAGATGCCCAACATCTCCATAGACTATGCGGTTTTGGAGAAGGCGGGCTCGGAAGGCAAAGTTATCGCCATAGAAGCCGACTTTGGCTGGAGCGATGTGGGAAGTTGGGCCGCAGTCCACCGCATGCTACCGCACGACGAGAACGGCAATGCCGGAAACGGCAAATGGCTCGCCCTGGGAGCCAAAAATTCTCTTATCCACGCTGAGGACCGGTTGGTGGTGCTCTTGGGCGTCGAGGACACCGTGGTCGTGGACACGCCTGACGCCCTGTTGGTCGGCGACATTAGACGATCGCAAGAGGTCCGCGAGTTGGTGGATCAGCTGAAGAAAAAAGGCTACGGCGCTTATACGATCAAGTAACGCCGCCGTTTAGAAATTTTCGCCCGTTCATTGTGAATCCAAAAACCTTACGAGGACCGTTCCTGGAAAACGAGCCGGTGGTTTTCTTGGACCGCAAGGACAGAGAATACCTGGCGCGGCTCGATCGAAGCCGGCCCATCGCCATCCGCGGCGGAAAATTTTCCATCGAAGATATCATCGGTCATGAGGAAGGCAGTGTGGTCCGCTCTTCGGTGAACGAGCCTTTCTTGGTTTTCCGCCCGAGTCTTCCACAGCTCATTCCCAATTTGCCGCGCAACGCCCAGGTTATTTATCCCAAAGACCTTGGACCCATCTTGATTTGGGCCGATCTCTTTCCCGGCGCGCGCGTCGTCGAGGCGGGGGTAGGCGCCGGAGCGCTCAGCATGGCGCTACTGCGCGCCATTGCCAGCGAAGGGCATCTTTACTCCTACGAGCTGCGGCAAGATTTCGTCGCAATGGCAGAGAAAAACGTCGCAAAGTATTTCGGCGCGGCACCGAACTGGACCCTGAAGATCGGGGACGTAGCGACGGAACTGGAGGAGAGCGACATAGATCGAGTAGTCTTGGATCTACCAGAGCCGTGGCAAGTGATCAAATCAGCCTGGAAGGCTCTCCGGCCGGGCGGAATATTGCTATGCTATCTGCCGACCGTGCTTCAAGTAAAAAGCCTGGTTGATGCGCTCCGAGACGATCAACGATTTGCTTGCATCGAGACCCTGGAGACGCTGATGCGCTTTTGGCATATCAAAGGGATGAGCGCCCGCCCTCAGCACCGGATGGTGGCTCACACGGGGTTTCTAACCTGTGCTCGAAGACTGGCGGACGGCCAAAAGGACATTCCTCGAAGTCCCTGAGCCTTCGCTGACTCGGAAAGTCCGGGGATGTTCAGCCAGACGAGGGCATTTCTCACGGATAGCCCTTTTGCAGCCACCACTCGGCAATCTCGATCCGCTTGGCGAACCACACTTTGGGAAAGCCCTTGGCGTATTTGATGAACTCATCGATGATCTTGGTCCGGAACGGAACACCGGAAACAAAAGGATGAAGATTGAAAGCAAAGTATTTCGGCGCCCCTTGTTCCCCCTCCCAATAGAGGTAATCAAACTGGTCCTTCATGATCTGCAGTAGATCTCTCGGTGTTCTGCCGGTCCCGTAGGTGGAATAGTCGTTACACCCGGGGACGTTGTAGGGAACCACCACGACTTTTCGTCCACGCGCCTCGAGGATATAGGGATTGTCACTGTTCAGAGGGTCCGCCCACCAAACGAAGCCTGCCTCGGCAACCAGTTCCAGCGTGTTGGGGGTCGAAGCATGGCCCGGGGAGAGATATCCCGTGGGCTTTTGACCCAGGACCTTTTCAAAGGCCGCTACTGTCTTCTGGATCGTTTCTCGCTCCTGCTCTTTGGTGTACATGAAGGAATATTCATGCTCATAGCTTTCGGAAGAGAATTCATGGCCCTTGGCCTTGAATTCCCGGCACTCATCGGCGAACTGCTCTACTTTCAGTCCGTTCATCAGAAACGTCACCTTGAGGTTATGGCGGTCAAATAGATCTGTTATTCTCCAGATTCCAACGCGGTCGCCGTATTCTCGCTCGGTGACTAATGCCATGTTCTGCTTAAAAACAGCCTTCGGGGGCGGCAGGGTCGCACCGCCGTGGCGCTGCAGCGATTCGTGGGTGGCAAAGTTCTCCGGCCAGACTTCCCACGGCACGATGAAGGTCACACAGATTTTGGCTTTGTCCGGCCATTCTATCGGTTTAGCTCTGCCCATATTTTCTCCTCACTTTGTGATTTTTTAGTCTGACGTGGTTGGTCTCTTAGAGTTCGCCGAAAACACTGGCTGACTCGGTCAGCCCCAAAGATTTTTTCCCTCTGGATGTGAACGAACCAAAGATATATTGTACACGGCTCAGATCGTCAAGTGGGTGACCGTGGCGGAAGGAATCTTGCCGAAAATTTTCACGATTTGACACTGAGGTTTGAGCAACCTAAGCTACGCTAAATTCACTATTGGGGGTCGGTCATGAACATTTTAATCACCGGTGCCGGACTTATCGGATCACATTGCGCACGGCAAGCCGTCGATGCCGGCAACAAAGTCGTACTTTTCGATCTGTCGCCCAATCGCGACTACATTCAAAAAGTCGTCGGCAAGGACCGCGCTGACGTGGTCGCCGCGGATATGCGCGACTTGCCGGCGCTAATCAGTGCCATGGAGCGCTATAACGTTGACACCGTAGTTCATACAGCGGGTCTGATCGGTTCCCGGGTGGCGGAAAATTCTTATACCGGCGCAACCAATAATATTTTGGGGACGATCAATGTCCTGGAGGCCAGCCGGTTGCGCCGTCTGAGACGCGTCGTCTATGTGAGCACCTTTGGCGTGTACGACCGCGCGAAAATCAATGACAGCGTGGTTCGCGAAACACACCCTATCGGCGCGCACAATCTCTACACCGTAACCAAGCTTTGCTCAGAACATCTGGTCCATTCTTATACAGCGCAATATAAGCTCGACACGATCATTATCCGACCCAGCGGAGTATTCGGTCGGGGACACTACGTCGGTGGCTCAACGGTCGGTAAGGTCATGCGCGACCTTGCTCTGAACACGATCAAAGGGGAGCCGTTTACAATTGATGCCAAAACCTACGGTCCGAACGAGTACGTCTACGGGAAAGACGTGGGTCTCGCGCTCTTCCTCGCCTGCCAGGCACAGAATCCCAAACAGCGAATTTACAACGCCGGCAGCGGCGTGGTCACCAGTCCGGACACGCTGGCACAAATTGTTCGCGAATTGGCGCCGCAGACGGAAGTCAAGGTAACGGGTGCAAGCGGCACTGCTAGCGACAAAAGCGCCCCACTCGATCTCAGTACATCAAAAGCAGAGCTCGGCTACACACCGCGGTTTCCGCTAAAAGAGGCCTTGCGAAATTACATGGAAGAGTTGTGGGAAGAACAAAGAAGCTAGGCTTTCAATCAGCCAACCGAAACCGAATCATATAATACAGCGCTGCCACGCCGTCCTTCCAAGTGATCTTCTTGCCTTCCTCGTAGGTGCGGCCATGATAGGAGATCGGCACTTCGTAAAAGCGGCAGCCTTTTTTCGCCAATTTCACCGTGATCTCCGGCTCGAAGCCGAAGCGCCTTGACTTGAGCTCGATGCCTTTCAAAACTTCAGCACGGAAGACTTTGTAGCCCACTTCCATATCGGAGAGGTTGAGATTGGTGAGCATGTTGGCAATCAAAGTAAGCGCTAGGTTTCCCATATAGTGCCAGAAAAACAGCACGCGGTGCGCGCCGCCGCCGTAGAATCGGGTCCCGTAGACCACATCGGCAAGTCCTGCCTGGATCGGCTGTAACAGACTTGGATAGTCTTTGGGATCGTACTCTAAATCAGCGTCTTGGATGATGATCACATCGCCAGTCACGTGACTGAACGCCACTTTCAGCGCCGCTCCCTTACCCTGATTAACAGGCTGAAAAAAAACTTTGATCTGATTCAGCGGATCCTTGGCGCGAACGTTCTCTTCCTGTAATCGAGTAAGAATTTTACGGCTTTGATCCTCGGAGCCGTCGTCCACCAGAATTATTTCCTTGGGAATCTGGAAGTCGCACACGCGGCGCACGACCTCCTGCAGGGTGCGCTCCTCGTTGTAAACGGGGACCAGAACGGAGAGTTTCACTGCTCGAATTCGCGTTTCTTGAGTTCGCGTATGAAAGCGGAGAGTTTGGGGTCGGCGTTGACGGCTTCGTTGATCTTCGCTTGGAAATCAGCCGCGGCCCTTTCCAGCGGACTGGTATCGACTCGGAGTCCAAGCCACTGAGTGAGCCGAAGTAGCAGCGCCAACGTGCCTCTCGGATTAGGTGAAACCGCAAGATAGTGGGGCAAGGACGCCCACAAACTGGCGTGGGGAACTGCAGCTTTGCGGGAAGCGTCCGCCAACACGCCGATAATGCCCGTAGGCCCTTGATACCTGGAAGGCATTAAATCTAATTGTTCCATCAATTTCGGATCCGTCGAGAAACCTGTCAAAGGCACAGGGCGCGTGTAAAGCACCTCGTCGAGGTAGGCACCCAATGTGACGATCATCTCGACGTGACATTCTCGGACGAATCGGAGCATTGTTTCAGTGAAAGTTCGCCAGCGCAGCTGCGGCTCGGCGCCGATACCGAGGACAAAATCCTTTTCGACGCCCATCCCCGAACCATAATAAAAGTCATAGGACGGCCAGTGGATTTCGCGCAGCTTGCTTTCCGTCAAGCGCACGACGGGCCGTTGCACGGAAAAGTCATAGAAATCTTCAGGGTCGATACTGGCAAATTTCTTGGCCAGCAGCTGATCCACCAGATAGCGGACCGCCGTGGTGGCGGATGCGCCAGCGTCGCTCCAGCCGGAAAAGGCGAGGAGCAGCACCGGGCTGCGGAGCGCTGGACGGCTTTCAAAGGCAAGCGGCTCGGTAATCATCATGGAGGTAATCTATCACAACTTCACCCGATCGCTCCAGAGCTATTCTTAGAGCGCCCAGCATTTGGGCAAAAAGTTACGGTGCCCCTTGTATAACTTCCGTGGCTGGTTTGCTATTATTGATTCAGCTTTTATGGTCCACGCGCGCGAACATCTCTTGCTTCAGCGCGA
>JAHKKJ010000249.1 GCA_020027655.1 Deltaproteobacteria bacterium
AATCGTCAAATCATCCGAGGATGCACATTTGTCCGCGGGGTGACGGCGTGCGCAACGTGATCCGGCTCCTGGGGCAACCAACGAAAAAGTCCGCCGCCTAAAAGCGGAGGATCTTGTCGACGATCGATTCGTAAAAAAACTCGAGAAGGAAGGACGCTTCCAATAGGCACGGGCACTAGTCGAGGTATCCCATATGAAAATCGGGCTAAGCCCTCTCCAAGGACAGGCAAGATTTGAAGAGACCCTGCGAGAATGCGAGCGCGCTGAAGCGGCAGGATTCGACTCGATCTGGCTGGGTGAGCACCACAACAATCCCGTCTTGTATCCCGCCCCTCTCATCGGACTCACTGCCGTCGCGAGCCGGACCCACTCCATTCGCTTAGGCACGGGGGTTCTTTTGCTCCCGCTCTACCATCCTGTAATGGTTGCCGAGGAAGGCGCGATGGTGGACATGATTTCCGGCGGTCGTTTGATTTTAGGGATAGGCGCCGGCTACGCCCCGGAGGAATTCGCCGCTTTTGGTTATTCGCTCAAGGAGCGTGGGAGCAGACTAGAAGAGGGCGCTTCCCTGCTTCTCCGGCTCTGGACGGAAGAGAACGTCACTCATCATGGCAAACATTACCGGGTGGATAACGCCACGATCGCCCCGCGGCCGGTACAGCGGCCAAGACCGCCCATCTGGTTCGGCGCCTGGGCCGAGCCGGCGATACGCCGAGCCGCGCGCCTCGGAGACGCCTGGTTCGTGGGGCCGTCTGCCAATCTCACGGAGCTCACCCCCTGCGCGCGCCTGTATCAAAAAGCCTGCGGCGAGACCGGACGCGGCGAAGGCGAGATCGCCTTGTTTCGCTACGTGTTCGTGGCAAGCAGCACGCAAGAGGCGATCAGCGCGGCGGGCGGCCCATTTATCCAAGCCTTCGAAAGCATGTACTTCCGCTGGCCTCATCCAGTAGTCAAGCGGCCTGTGGGAAAACTCACCATTGAGCGGCTCGCCGAAGACCGGATTATTTTAGGCGACCCAAAAACGTGCGTTAAGGAAATCACCCGCTTTCGAAAAGAGTTGGACCTCAAGCATCTCGTCTGCCGTTTCTCGGTGCCGGGTATTCCCCGTGAGGCCTGCGCGACTTCCCTCGACTTATTCACACGAGAAGTTCTGCCGGCCCTGCGCGAAGATGGACCGTGATACCGAGATCATTGATGGGCCGGGGGAGAAAAATGTCATTCCGAGCGCAGAGCGAGGAATCTTTCTTGAGCTTAGAGTACGCTTTGTTTCTACTTGAACCACGACCGACCAGCACATGAGGTTGACAAAGGTAATGACGGCATATATCACCGAATCGGTTCGTTTCTGTACGCCCAATGAAATTTACGCTCAAGGAGTTGATATGGCAGCGTATACATTACTCGACGCGGATTCACACGTTAGCGAGCCATTGAACCTATGGCAGGAGCGCTTGCCAGCAAAGTACCGGGATAAAGCCCCTCGGATGCTAACGGAGTATGAAGGGCGCCCGGGTGCCTGGTGGCTCATCGAAGAGGAACGTCATCCTCATAACGTGATTTTGGGGTTCGGCGGGAACAAGACGTTGGAAGAATTGCAGCAGTTCCTTAAAGGCTTCTCTTACGCAGGAGCTCATCGTGGAGGATGGGACCCGGCCCAGCGCGTAAAGGACATGGACCAGGATGGTGTAGCGGGAGACGTGCTTTACACCACCTTGGGTTTCCGCATGTTCTGGATAAAGGATGCCGGGTTCCAAAGAGCCTGTTTCCGAGTCTACAACGATTGGCTCGCCGAGTTCTGCAGCTATGCGCCCCAACGTCTGAAAGGCTTGGGACTCATTTCGCTATATGACCCGAAACAGGGCGTCGAGGATTTAGAAGAGTGTTCCAAAAAAGGCTTGGCGGGTGGTCTTATCTGGGCCTCGCCACCCGACGATCTGCCTTTTTACTCAGAGGCTTATGATCCTTTCTGGGCAGCGGCTCAGGAGCTTGCGATGCCTCTCAGTCTCCATGAATTCGCCGGGCTTCAATGGGTCGATTGGGACTCCAACGACAAAAAACGAACGGTAGCCGGCGCCATTAACTCCCATGAGGTCGAGAAAACCTTCGCTACGTTCATCCTGTCCGGCATCCTAGAAAAGTTTCCGCGTCTCAAGGTTATATCGGCGGAACTAAACTGTGGCTGGCTTCCCTATTTCCTGCGCCGTATGGATGAACGCTTCGAGTCTCGTGGAACGCGGCTGCACGGCAGCCCATTTCCTATCAAGCTGACCATGAAACCCAGTGACTATTTCCATCGCCAGTTATACGCCACCTTTATCGACGATCCCTTTGGAGTGGCCCATAGGAGCGAGATTGGCGTGGACAATTTGCTGTGGTCTTCGGACTTTCCCCACAGCGCAACCTTCTGGCCCCATTCTCAAGAAAAAATCGCGCAGGACTTCCAGGGAGTCAGTGAAGACGATAAGCGGAAAATCTTGTGTGAGAATGTCGCTAAGCTGTATGGCTTTGACGTGAATTGATTTTAGACCTGGACCACAGGCTGGCGATCGTTACTAAAATACCCCCGTGTCCAAGAGCGCGAATGTTATCTCTTTCAAAGCGGGATCGATAGTATCGAGTCGCGTGACAGTAGGGCCTCCCGCTAAGGAATCCAGTATCTCCGGCAGATCCTCCATTTTGACCCCTGCATACCAAGTCTTTTGGGGATGGATCACCACATTGGGCCCTTCTTCGCAGCCCCCGAAGCACAGGTAGGATTTCACCTCTACATCCAAGGATCGGGCAGCTACTTTGTCAGCCAACTCATTCATGATTTTTTCGGACCCTCGAAGCTTGCAGTCAACGTTCTGGCACACGAAGCAGATTTGTTTCATTGGAACGAGCCTCTTTTACCGCTTAGCTTAACTTCGGCGCTGTGACAATACGTACTCCAGACAGGATCGTACAGCTTCACCAATCACGGCTATCTTCGACTTTGACATATCTCGTGCTTCCTCGCAAATTTGCCCGATCAAAGCATCGTCTTCGAAGCGGCATTGACGCCGTAAATTTGCTTGCTCAAAGGCAGAGTGGATACGCGCTACGGTCACAAGTTGGAGAAATCGATCATCTGCCAGGCAGGAGACTTCATCCTGATTAAACCTGCCGTGCCATATCAACCCATCAACCTCAGCGTTACGGAACCCGCCCTGGCCACCGTCGCGCTCAACGATCCCAACGAGCAGGAGAGCGCGCTGGGAAATTCTGCAGAAAGAAGAGCCTTTCTTGGAAGCTTTGTGAATCGAGCAGTTCTCCGCTGCAAAACTTTTCCGAGCACCGAGAGCAGATTCCTTTGGCAATCTTCTGATTGCAGCGTAAAATAGCTTTTTTGTGAAGCGCTAAAACAACTTTTTTGGCCGCCTTATATATGAAGACCCAAACCAAGATCATGAGTGTGTTGTTTACGCTCACTCTCGCATTGGGAACACTCGTTCTCCTGTACGCGAGTGATGACGTTTTGCGTCGTTTTCGCTGGTTCGTTTTTAACGATCCCCTGCAATTGGTTGCGGATGTCACGCTCGGCTTAAGGACCTCGAGCGCTTTATGGTACGGCTGGATCTCATTGTCTGCGATGATCATGGTCGGTCTAACCATCAAATTGGCCATGAACGCGGAACTGCGAGCGTTCAGTAATCGACTAGTGGAGGCCGAGGTAGCCAAGGCTGAGTTGGAGACAGCGCTCCAGGATTCCCTATGGAAAGAAAAGCACGCCCGGGGAGCAAAAGACGACGCCATGAAGGATCTAGAAACGAGCGTAGGCAAACTTATGCTTGTGGAGCATCAACTCATAGAAAGCAAACAACTTCTGGAAATCCAGGATAAAGAGCTAAACGGTCTGCGCTATCAATTAAATGTCTTGCCGGAGCGACCCGGCGAGCTCACGTCTCCTAACCTCGAACAACAGAGCGAGCTCCGGGACGAGCTTCGAAGGAAGACAGAGCTACTACTAGAAAAAGACGTTGCCATCAAGGAGCTCGAGCAAACCTTCACCGGAAAAGTTCATGCTCTGGAAAGACAGCTCAATACAAAGGAACAATTGCTGAAGGATCATGACAAAGAGCTGAAGACAGTCCAGCAGGAACTAAATAAGGCACGGGCGACCAGGAGCCAGGCAGAGAATTCGCTGGCAGAGGAGCTGAAAAAAGAAAAACACGCCTTGCAACTAAAAGACTCTGCTATAAAAGAGGTGGAGAAAAACTTGACAGCGAAGATCCGTGCTTTGAACGTTCAGTTAAATGAGAAACAGGATCTCTTGCAAAGCCGGAGTATGGAGTTGGAGACGCTCAGGGCCGACGTAAACGTTTTGACGAAACAACTGGCCGATGCGGCGTCCGTCAAGGATCGGGCAGAGAAATTGCTGCAACAAGAACTCAAGAGGGAAAAGGAGCTTCTGCAGTCGAAAGACCTTGCCTTCAAAGAACTCCGGGAAAGCTCAACAGCAAGGGTCCATACATTGGAAACTCAGCTCAATGATAAAGACAAGCTGATGACGGAGCGGGAAAAGGAGCTAGAGACGCTCAAAGTGCAAGTGACGAGGACAGGGGCCGCCAAGAATCAGGCGGAAAGCTCGCTAGCGGACGAGCTGCGAAAGGAAAGGGAAGCGTCGAGAGCAAAAGACGCTGCCATCAAAGAGCTGGAAAAAGACTGGCGCGGCAAAGTTCATGCTCTGGAAACTCAGATGAGCGAGAAACAGGAGCTTTTGCAGATCCGGAGCACCGAGCTGGAAGCGCTAAAATCCGAAGTTGGTCTTTTGACCGTGCGCGTGGCCGACACGGCATTAACCAAGGAACGGGCGGAAAAGGTTCTGCAACAAGAACTTAAGAAAAAGACCGAGCTGCTGCAGTCGAAGGACCTTGCCTTCAAAGAACTGCAGACCAATCTAAGCGCACGGTTCCGCGATCTGGAAAACCAGGTGAACGCGAAAGAATCGTCTTTGAAAGAGCATAATGCAGAGCTGGATGCCCTCCGGAGCCAACTGACCAAAATGGGAGCGGCGAAGCAGGATGTTGAAGATCTATTGCGCAACGAGCTCGGCAAAACGAAGGCTGTTCTGGAGGCAAAAGACTCGACCATCAAAGAGCTGGAAGAAAGCCTGAACAAAAGCGTTAAGCGTCTAGAGACTCAGCTGCGGGAGCGAGATACACTTCTACGCAGCCGCGACGGAGAGCTGGAAGCGCTTCGGTCTGAAGTAGGTACACTCAAGACTCGCTTGACCAAGATGGCTTCCGCTCCGGTGCGGACGGAGGGTTTGCTGCAAGAAAAGCTATCGAATGAAACCACCCTCAAAGAGCTGCAGGAAGGCTCCAAAAGAATTCGAGCTCTGGAGAGCTTGCTGAGCGAAAAAGAGGAGATCCTCAAGGCCAACGATGAGAGGATGGAAAGACTAGAGTCAGAGATCAAAGAAAAGAGAAAAGAGCTGGCCCGCCACGAGATTGGGGTTTGGCGGCAGATCGAGAAACGAGGCTTGTGGAAACGGCGGCTTTCAAAGTTTGGCATTTCTCTCAAGGATTGAGGGGGCTGTCTAGCGCGGCTCTATTTGCTTGGGGAGCTGATCCAGCAAGCCGGATTTCTGAATCTCATCAATCAAGCTCAAGTCCCAGTTGTCCTTTTCAGTCAAGCGTTTCGCTTGGGGAAGGTCCAACGCGGCCAAATCCAAAAGCGCGCGAACCGCTTCCGGCTGCGGTCGCAAGCCGCCCTCCACTCGGGTGACGATCTCTTCATACAGATAAGCCATGATTCCCAGATCGGGATTGCGCACATACTTAGAGAAAATCCTCAGACTTTCATCCTTGTGAGACTTCATATATTGAACTCCTTCCATGTAGCCGCGTAGAAATCTTAAAGCCTGAGGTCTGCTCTTTTGAATGAAGGCCGGGGTAGTGTTCAAACCGCCCCCGACGTTTGCCACATCGATTTGAGTGAGAATTCTCATGCCTGCTTTCTCGGAAATCAGATCCGAGGGAGGAGTAAACATGGTCGCAT